>JBAZZN010000153.1:0-6802 GCA_041658815.1 Thermoplasmatota archaeon | reverse complement strand
CACGTGTTCATGAACGTGTGACGGTCGCCCCCCATCATGCCGGGAACGAGCACGAGCTCCGTGATGACGCCTCCCTCGGCGCGCAGCGCGCAACCGTACTCGTTGGGGTGGCTTTCCTTGCCCATCTCCCCCATGAGTCGCACGACGTCGCGTTTGATGGCGAAGATGCGGCGGCTCCGAGCGCGGCCATCGGCTGGCTGCTCGGGCTTCGAGAAGAGGCGGCCGAACCAGGACACGCGACGAGAAAGCTGGGGGTGGTCAAGAAGTTAGGGGGATGCGGGTCGTGCGCACGGGGTGTATGAGAGGGATGCGAAGCAGAGCGCGAGGGCTTCGGTCCGTACGCACGACCTTGGGACGTGGAATGCCGACTGGCACTTCGAGTTGATGGGCGGCACACCGAAACTACTCCCGATGAAGCTGTTCGCCCGACTGGTCAAAGTAGGTGTTCCAGCGCGCTTTGCGCGGCGACGGAGACGATCGCGGCGACCCAGAACATGCCAACAAGGTCCGTGTACGTGCGGAAGTAGTTCCCGCCGTCCGCCATGTGGATCATGAGGCCTGAACTCATCGAGTGCACGAGGAGGAGGATGATGATGAGGAAGCTGATGAGGGGGATGTTCGCGCTGAAGTGGAGGAAGCTCGCGAAGGCCACGTTGTCGCCAAGGTCGAGGTTAGTGAAGATCCTCTTCAGCATCGCGATGATGCCGAGGCCCACGAAGAGCGAGAACGCCATGCCGGCGACGAGGCCGTACAGGAGGCCCTTGAAGTTGCCAGCCGTTTGGTAGCGCGATTTCCGGAGCGTGACGATGGAAACGAAGTTGTCGCTGATGATCTTCCCGATCTGGTCGGCCTTTCCGCCGGCCGCGACGCCTTCGACGAACATGGAGCTGAACTTCTCGATGAGATGGCTCCCACAATCCGCGGCGAAGTAGCTCCACGCTTGCGCATCGTCCACGCGCATGTTCAGGCGTGCGTACAGGTTGCGGATGTCCGTCGTGAGCGGCCCGAAGTCGTGTGTCTGCAAGTGCCGCATCGTTTCGGTGACTTGGCCACCGCGCGCGCTCGTGCTCGCACCAAGCGAACGGATGAAGGCCGCGAAGTTGTCGTCGCGGCGCTTCACTTTCTCTTCTTCGCGACCCACGATGAATCCGACGTAAACGAGTGGCGTGAGAGCGATCGCGATGATGATGGGCACGGGGAGCTTCGTGCTGAAGAGGGACAGCGTGCCAAGCGCGAGGACGACGACGCCGATGAGTGAGATGGGGATCGCGCGCTTGAGGCCACGAGCCAGAGCAGTGTCGAGCTTGGACTCGTGCCAGATGGGGTCCGTGGGCGCTTTGGCTTTGATGAAGTACACGAACCCGATCTCGATGCAGACGACGAGGAAGACGGCCCCGCCCATGAGCATGGTCGCGTCGATGCCCGTGATGACAGGCATGAGGATGGCGAAGATGACGACGAAGATGACGCTCATCATCATCGAGTTGAACAGGCCCTTCATGTTCTCGACTTCGTAGAGCGCGCCGCGGTACACGGTCGCGAAGTCCTCCATGACGATCTGCTGCTCGTTCCGGAGGAACGTGTCCAGGTCCTCGCCCGATTCGATGGAGTAGGCGAAACGGTCGAGGAAGTCGCTCCAGATGTCGCTGGGCGTCCTCTTGGAGATGAAGCGGCAGGCCTCGGCGAGGCTCATGTTCCAACTTTCGACGAGGTTGTGGATCTTGCGGGCTTCCTCGGCGAGTGCGCCGTACTCCTTCTTCTCGCCAAGCATGCGCATGATGTCGCTGCGCGGGATGTTGGCCGTGGCGAGCACGCCCATGTGCGTGATGAAGAAGTGGATGTTGTTGTTGATCTGCGATTTCTTGCCTTCCGCGACGGTGTAGGGATACATCGCCGCGATGACGACGAAGAAGAGGGGGATCGCGTAGAAGACGTAGCTGAACCAGCCAAAGAAGAGTGATGACGCGAGGATGCGGAGGATGACGACGACGGCGACGCCCGCGCCAACGAGGGGGAGCGCGAACGTGAGCACGTACTTCGTCGCTGGCATGTCAAGCGACGCGTAGGCCTTCTTGACGTCGATGCCTGCCACGTCAATCACCGTCCGTCAGCGACGCCCGCAGGCGTCGCGGAGAATGGGGGGTTTCAGGGGGGCCGCAAGCCCCCCTGACGTCCCGTGGGAGCGGGAGGGGCGAACTGGAGCGGCAACGCGACGAAGACGTTGGGAGGCTGGCGTCTTTGCGTTTTGGCGTGCTCGCGTTGACGAATCTCATGGTCATCACAGTTTGAACGGCAACGACTTCACGCCTTCTTCATTGAACCGGGCGATGATGCGGTTGACCTCATAGTAGTCGTAGATGCCCAACTGGATCATGCGGTCCAGGACGTGCGTGCGGAGGTCGAGCTCGGTGTAGATCTCACGCTTGTCCGCGTAGCCGGCCCTCTCGGCGATCTTCTGCTCGAGGATGTACGAGTTGTTGCGTCCCCGGAATTGGTGGATGTCCTTCACGGGGTCCCAGTTGAAGACGCGTCGCGTCAGCACGCCGCCGGCTTGCTCGTTGTAGCCTTCGATCTCTTCGATGGCGAGGACGCGGCGCAGCATGCGCCCCTTGTTATAGACCGCCATCTGGACCATGCAGACGTTCAGGTTGTCCATGAACGTGACAGCGACGTTGATCGGGT
This sequence comes from Thermoplasmatota archaeon, assembly GCA_041658815.1. Taxonomy (GTDB): domain Archaea; phylum Thermoplasmatota; class SW-10-69-26; order JACQPN01; family JAJPHT01; genus JAJPHT01. The sequence continues at coordinate 4,120 of JBAZZN010000153.1, read as the reverse complement.
CGCTCGTGAATCGCTGGATCATCTTCTGCACGGAGGACGCGTGGAACGTCGCGATGCATGGGGCTCCAGTCTGCATGGCCTGGAATGCGACCGCGCCTTCCGCACCGCGGATCTCACCGACGATGATGTAGTTGGGGCGGCTACGCAGTGCGGCCTTGAGCAAGTCGAACATCTCTACTCGGCCCTCGACTGGGCCGGTGCTGCGCGTGACGAGCTGTTGCCACAGGGGCTGCGGTGGGCGCACTTCGGGAGTGTCCTCTGCGCTGAAGACCTTGTCTTTGGGCTTGATGAACGAGAGCATTCCGTTGAGCGACGTCGTCTTGCCTGACGCCGTTTCGCCGCATACGAACACGGACATGCCGTTTTGTAGGCAGATCCACAAGTACGCCGCGACGGCCGTGGACATCGTGCCCCATTTACAGATCTGCGTGATGGATGTGGGTGTGTCGCTGAACTTGCGGATGGTGAAGGAGGAACCCCGCTGCGACACGTCGTCAGAGTAGATGATGTTGATGCGCGAGCCGTCCGGAAGCACGGCATCGACGATGGGGCGTGACTCGGACACGGGACGGCCGACGCGCTCACCCATTCCCCTGAGGTATTCGTCGAGTTCCTTGTCATCACGGAACTTGATGTTCGTTTCGACAGTGTCGAAGATCTTGTGGATGACGAAGAGGTTGTAGGTGCCCACGCTGCTGATGTCCTCGATGTAGGGGTCACGGATGATGGGCTCGATGGGTCCCGAGTCCACGATGTCACGCTCGAGGAAGTAAGCGATCTTCGATCTCTCGAGCGGCTCGAGCACGACGCGCCCGTCGAACGAGGACATCATGGCGCTGGGACTCGCGAAAGCGGCGAGGCCTTTTGGCGACGACGCGCCAGTGCGCGTGGACCTCTCGATGAGCCTGCGCAGCGTTTGCCGAAGATCGTCCTGGGTGCGGGGGGTGGGCTCGAAGGGCGCGAGTCGAAGGATGCGGTCGCGCACTTGCACGTACTTCTCGCGCTCGTGGTCGGACATGAACGGTTCGATGTTCACGTAGTGCCGTTGCCCTGTTTCCTCTTCGTCCCACAGGTGGATGAAGATCGGGTCGCCCACCGGGTAGATCAGGTTGAGCTTCTTGAGCGCCTTCATGTCGCGGCTCAATCGCTCGTGGAAGTCTGGCATGGAGCGCTTCTGCGTGAATTCCTTGATGTACGCGCCCAGGTGCGGGTTGGCGTCGAGGGCTCGCTGTACGTCCATGCTCAGCTCACGCTCTTGATCTCGACGATCAGACCGGTCTTGGGTTCGACACGGAACGGAATAATATCAGCAACTGGCTTCTCGGCGCGCTCGAAGCGGCGGACGAACAGCGACCGCGACACGACGCCGCCGACGCTTTCGAGTTTGAGGGTGAAGTAAACGTCCGCAGCTCCCTTGAGGCCAGACGAGATGTCATCGGGGAGGTCCCCCGGCTGCATGGTGAGGATGACGGTCTTGCCGCCGTTGTTGAGGAGCTTGAAGAAGTAGAGTGCGTCCTCGATGCGCTCGATCTTCTGGCGTTCGTCGTGCTCCTTGGGGAGCGCTCGGACCCAGTCCTTGACGAGCGAGGAGAACGCGTCGATGCAGATGACGTCGGCCTCGTACATCTTCTTGGCATTGAGGAGCCGGTCCATCAGGTCCTTCTTTTGGCCGCGGAAGCCGAGGACGGGATAGACGGGGAGGAAGAGGAGACTGCGGTTGAAGATGTACTCCTCCACTGGATAGTCGAGGCTGTGCATTTGCTCGATGAAGTGGAGCGTGGTGAGCTCCGTGGAGACGACGCTCACGCGCGCGCCGTTCTTGAGGAGACCAAAGAGGAGTCGTTCGATGATGATGCTCTTTCCCGTGCCGTACTCGCCCTCGACGATGACGAGTGCTCCCTTCGGTAGGCCACCACCGAGGCGGTCGGAGAGCTCGTCGCGGTCAAGGTTGATCCGGTAGGCCAGTCGCGTTTCCCCCTTACTCCCGGAATCTCATCTCGTCCGAGACTCCGTTCTCCATGGAGACCTGCACGTAGTGGTCGCCTGTGGCAAGCGTGGTCGTGTACGTGACCTCTGTGATAGCGCCGTACCGGAAGCTCGTCTCGCTATTGAGCAGGGCTTTGGTCGTGGTCACGAGTGTCCCATCCACGATGACTGTCATGTTGCCGTAATCCAGAGTAGTGGAACCCGTGTTCTTCACGTAGAATATGACGGGATTGTTCGGCACGCGCGCGGGGTCGTTCACGATCTTCACTTCGGATTGGAGTTCGTCGCCGAAAGCCTTGCCTCGGATGCTGGCCTTGCCCGAGACGTCAAGAACGACACCCGACAAGATGCCCGCCGTCGCTGTGGCGATGACCGTGGCCGCGATGAAGAAGATGAGATGCGTCGAAGTCGTGTCTGCTCCCATAGGGCCTCACGGGTAATGCGCGTAGATGCCATACTCACTGATGACCTGCAAGGAAGAAGGTTGACTGGAAAGTCCGAACTTCACATCGAGAGAATCACCCGGAAGGAGAAGGTCGGACGTGGGGGGGTTGACTCCGTTGAGCTTTGGGTAGCCTGCGGACTGGGTGGCCGTGCTGTAAACGCCGTCGATCAAGTACGCGAAGTTGGTGTAATCCATGCCGACCGTTCCCGTGTTGCTGATGGTGAAGGCTTCCGTGAGTGCGCTGCTGTTCCAAGCGACACCGCTCAGGGTGATGTTCGCGTGTGAGCTCTTGACGGCGCGAGCGTCCATGGCTCGTCGCGCTTCCTCGAGCGTGCTGTTGTTCTTCCAGTAGGAGCTGGCCGCTGTGCTGAAGGCGGTCAGCATCGCGACCGCAAGGATGACGTTCGCGGCCGTGACAGCGAAGCCCATCGGTCCTCCCCGTCAGTCTCCCCGCAGCACGCGGAGCTTCTCGATGAAGAGGAGCGACTTCTCGTGGACCTCGATGCTGGCGCGCCAGTCCCTCTCGGGCTCGCCCTCTGGTCCATGTGCGATGCCGTCGATGTACGCGAGGAGTTGGTCGCGCGCGGGTTCGCCGAGCCAACCGACGTTCCGGTAGTACTCGAGCATCTGCTGGACGCCCTCGCGGCTGGGAGCGTGCTTGAGGAGCATGTCGGCCCAGTTGAGCATGAGCATGGATGCGCCGAAGCTGGGGCGGACACTCCAGAGACGGACGTCGTCGATCTCCGTGCGCTCGTCTGACGTGTTCACGGCGGCATCAGTGACGTCGGGCGCGATGGCCTGGATCTCTGGGGGAGGTGCGGGGGCTCCTTCAGGTGTGTCCGTCAGCGCCGAGTCGAGCTCGGGCGAGACGGTCGCGAATGGATCATCGAGCCCAAGCGGGGGGGGCGGTTGCGTGACGAGTTGGGGGACCGCGGCGACGGCCGGAGCGGGACTCGATGACATCGCTAGAGGCGGCATCGCAAGGCCTACGTCTGGCGTGGGCATGCTTTCTCGCTCGGAAGGCGCAGCGCCAACGAACGGGTTGTACTGCGCGCTTATCATTTCGGTGAGCGAGGACAGCTTGCGCATGCGCTCCTCCATCTTCTCGATCTTGGACTCGAACTCCGCGCGCTCCGAATGATCGCCATCGAGGGTGCTTGCGAGGCGAGCGATCTTCTCGCTCATCTCCTTCACATTGGCCTCGATGATGGCGGAGAGATCAGGGTTCGCCAGGGTCAAGTCCTGCGCTGGAGCGGAGGGGGCGCTGGCCACGTTAGTGGTCGGCGTCGCGGCCTTGGGGGCCGGCGCCGTCGTGACGGTCGCCGCCACAGGGGGTGTTGCGCTCTCGGTTCCACGGCTGAATATCTTCATGCGGTCTCCTTGGTGCGGGCCTCAAGTCACCTGCCGGCAGTCTCTCCAAGGAAGTACTTGAGGGCGTCTCATTTGGACGATTGGCCAAGGACGCTGGTCCACCCGCCACGTTCAAGCCGGAGCGAGCACCATCGCCATGCAGTGTTGACCTGCCCCCACGACAAGGTCCTCCTTCGCCCGGTGCCGGGCAAGGGCTTCTCGTGCCCCAAATGCGGCTGGAACGAGAAGCACGAGGAGGGCGAACTCGTGTTCCACGGGCATGAGAAGCGTCGCATCGACAAGAGCGGCGACCTCGGCCTCATCGAGGACCCCAAGAAG
>JBAZZN010000152.1:0-6813 GCA_041658815.1 Thermoplasmatota archaeon | reverse complement strand
TTCAAGCTGAAGAAGACGCGCGAGGAAGCCATCGAGATGGCCGTGAAGAGCGTGGAGTACGCGAAGGCGCACGGCCTCAAGACGACCATCGTCACCGAGGACACCGTGCGCGCGGACCTCGACGTCGTCGCGACGCTCTACAACCGGTGCATCGACGCGGGCGCGGACCGCGCGCTCTTCTGTGACACCGTCGGCGTGATGACGCCTGCCGCGACGCGCTGGTGGTTCAGCGAGATCAAGAAGCGCGTGAGCAACAAAGCAGAGTTCGGCTTCCACAACCACAACGACTACGGGCTTGGCACCGCGAACGCGCTCGCGGCCATCGAAGAAGGCATCCCGGTCATCAACTGCACTATCAACGGCATCGGCGAGCGCGCCGGCAACGTCGCCTTCGAGCAGGTAGTAATGGCGCTGCGCGACCTCTACAAGGTGAAGACGAACATCAAGGTCGAGAAACTGATGGCGCTCTCACGCGCCGTCGAGGAAGCGACCGGCATACCCGTTGGCATCACACAGCCAGTCGTGGGTTACAACGCCTTCACGCACGAGAGCGGCATCCACACGGACGGCGTCATCAAGAACAGCGCGACGTACGAACCCATCCAGGCCGAGGACCTCGGGCGCGAGCGGCGCTTCGTCTTCGGCAAGCACACTGGGACTACAGCTGTCGCAGATCGCCTCGACAAGAATGGCCTCGGCAGTGTGCCCAAGGAGCAGGTGATGGAGATCGCGAACCGCATCAAGGCCCACACGGAGCGGCAATCGAAAGGCTCCGTGAAGGCGTACATCGACACGGTGCGAGAGTGGGACGTCAGGCACAATGGTGTGGACAACCCCACGTTCTGGCGCATCGTGCGCGACGTGACGGGCAAGGTGCCGCCGCAGGGAGTCGCTGAGCGAAAGTTCCGCTGGTAAGCGGAACTTGAGCCGCCGCGACTCCCGAGGACGCAGACGGAGGTGTCGCTCAAACTTGACGGGAGTGGGGGCCCTTCTTCACAGAGGTGCTCTCCCGCACTTCTAGTCGCGTGAGATCGTCGGAAGAGAGTGGCGCAGCCAAGGAGGCATGTTCCGCCGATCCAAGCTCATCGAGACGCTCCGTTAGCGGTGCCGCACGGGCCCACACGTCCTCGAACTGGGCTCGTAGCGAGCGCAGTGCCTGTGGGCTCGTCGTGTGCACGAGGAAGCCAGTCTCCGAGGTGTCGAGTACCGGCGAGAACTCGATGAAGGCTTCCCGGTCGTCCAACGACCAGAAGCGGGTTGGGGCGCGCGACTCGAAGTGGCGGATCTCGCTTCCGGGTGACGCATCGAGGAGGCTGACAAGGGAGCGTGCGACTTCCACGTTCGTGACGTTGAGCACGGCGCGGTATTGCGCGCCAAGATCGCGAACGCGCTTGGCGAGCGCGAGCACGCGGGGGCCCGAGGACGAAGTGGGCTGCGGATCGAAGACCCGCATCTCGCGCACGCCGCGCGAAAACGACGCGCCGAAGGACGCGAGCGAGCCTTCCTGCGTTACGAGGATGGACGTGGACTCGACCATGCGGCCCGTCGCGATCTCCTCGTGCCGCGCGCGTAGTGGCGTCGCTTTGGCCCAGTGCGGCTCGACGAGCGCGTCCAGCGTGGCGACCATGGCTTCCTGGTCCGTGAACACTCCGACATCCTTCCCGACGTGAACGCTATCGTCGTCGGGGAGGAAGTTGATGAGGAACGCACGTTGGCCGTCAACGACGACGATGGCGACGCGGCTGTCATGGTCGCCCTCGTCGATGTCACGCGCGCGGATCTCCATGAGCGCGGATAGGCGCTCGGTCCGTGACATCGTGTGGGGCGTGAGCGGGATGAGGCCGCGCAGTCGCACGCCGCGGGAGGACGCGCCCTGCAGCTCAGACATCAGAGCCGTGTGGCGGCTCGTCATGCCAGACGTCCCAACGACGAAGAAGTCGGTCTTGGCCTCGTTTAGCATCTCCGCGAGCTTCGACATGACGTTACGGCGCCCGCGGATGACCGTGAAGAAACCGCGATTCCCCACTTCGGTGTCGCCCATCACGCGGAACATGTCTGCAAGTACTTCGCGGTCCCGAGCGATGGCCTCGGCCGCGCGGTCATGCTCATCGTGAAGCCGATCGAGGAACTCATGGAATGGGACGGGCGCGTACTTCTTGGGGAACTCTGCCAGGATGACCACGAGGCCCTTCTCGTGAAGGTGTTCGAGCACGTGGTAGATCTTGGCTTGCGGGACCTTGGAGCGCGCGGAGACGTCACGCGCTTCCGTGACCCCAAGGTCGAGGAGGGCCAAGTAGGCGCGGGTCGCGTACTCGGAGAGGCCAAACTCGCGGAGGCGACTCATTCGGTCGGGGGTGATGGGCACTGCTTGGGTCCTCCATTATGGATACGCGGTCCCGGCATGAACATTGCCTGTACAGGCTCCGGACCCGAGGTCAGCGTAGCGCCCGTTGCAGCTCCTCAGCGAAGACCCTCGCTGTGGGGAAGCGCTCGCTTGGGCGCTCGTCAAGTCCGCGAGCGAGCGCCTTGTTGAGACCGGGCGGCAGGTCGGAACGGACGGCGAGCGGTGCGTGGTCGCTCGCAGGAGGAGCGCCATGGACCAACTCGTGCAGGAGAGCGGCGACGCTGTACACGTCCGCACGTCGGTCAGGAGTGGTTGCTCCCGAGCGCACTTCGGGCGCGATGTAGCTGGGCGTGCCCGCGAACGTCGCGTTCCCCTCCACTACGGTCAAGCCGGACGAGACCCGCACCGCGATGCCGAAGTCCGCGAGCTTGGGTACGCCATCTGACGTGAGGAGGACGTTGCTGGGCTTCACGTCCCGGTGGATGATGCCCGCGCCGTGCACGGCCTCAAGGCCGCGGAGCACCCCTATCGTCAGGGTGACCGCTTCGCGCCAGGAAAGCGTGTCACGCGCGCGCAGGAGGTCCGCGAGGCTGCCCCCATCGAGGTATTCCATGACGATGAGGAGGCCCCCCCTCTCCTCCACGACATCCTCCACGGAGACCACGTTGGGGTGACGGATGCGCGCGGCAAGGCGGGCCTCGCGCAGAACGGCCTCGCGCGCCTTCTCGTCCATGTGGCGTCGGTCCAACGGCTCCTTCAGCACGACGAGGCGGTCGCGGGCTCTCTCCCGCGCAAGCCACGTTCGGCCCCCGCCGCCCTCCCCAAGCAGACGCAGGCGTTCGTACGCGTCGAAGGCGTTGCGCTCGGAGCCCGATAGCGGCACGATGACGCTGGAGCGCGCGTAGTGCGTGAGGACCCGGTCCTCAGCCTCGCTGATGCGGAAGCGCTCCCGCAGCGCCGCAAGGAAGTCAGCGCCCTCGCTAAGAGTGCCTCGCGCGAGGGACGCTTCGAGCGCCGCACGGTAACTGTCGATTCGTTGCCCGTACAACGCTTCGGCGACCTCGGCTTGCTCGACGCTTCGTGGTACTCCGAACATGCGGCGCGCAAAGCGCAGGCTCGGCATGAGGATGGACGCGAGGACGGCGAGGCCCGCGAGCGCTGGCACCAGTGGACCGCTGGTCGCGAGTGTGGTCGCGCCGTACGTGGCGGCTGCGCTCGCGGTGGCTGTCGCAGCTCCAGTGGTTGCCGCGGCCACGCGAGTAGTACGTTGGGGCAGGTCGTAGAAGCGCCACCGCGCGAAACCATACGCGATGACGGCGACGCCCGCAAGGCGCCAGAGGCCGACCGACTCGAACTGCTCGATGTTGGTGCCGCGGAAAAGCGTCGGAATGAGGAAGCCCTCAAGACCGCCGCTGACAAATGGCACGAGGAGCGCGAGCGCGACGAGGCGGTCTCGTTTGGCTTCGGAGGCAGAGCGCGCCACGCGTGCGTCGCGCAGCTCGCCAAGAGCCACTGCTATGGTGATCAGCGCGAGCGTGAAGAATAGGACCAGGAACGTTGTGTTGCCAGGCGCCGCGCGTCCTTGCAAGGCGACCGTGAGGAAGAACGCGAAGTTGTCGGTCGCCGCGTAGCCCACGTAAAGCCCAAGGCCCGCGAGGACGACGGCGATGCGGCTGGCCGTGCGCGCTGTCGGCGCGCGGCGCTTTGCGTACGCGAGCGCGACGACGGTCACCCCCAACGCCAAGAAGTGTGGAACGAACGTGAAGACGAGGGCCAATGGTCCGTACGTCGCGAAGAGCGCGCCGGCCGAGCCGGACACGCCACCAAAGATCAGGGTCGGCGCGAAGAGGAGCAGGAGCGCGCCCAGACCACCCCACCCAGCAGCCACGAATCGCAGCGTGCGCCACAAGCGCACAGCGTTCGCTCGTTCCCCTTGCGATGCCGCCACCTCCACGAGTAGGTAGGGCGTGACGAGATAGCAAACTATCGCAAGGAGATACAACGAGGTCGCCCAAGCGCGGCTCGAGATGCCAGCCACGCTCAGGAAAGCGACTTGGAAGCCCCAAACGACGCAGAACAGGCCGAACGCGAGCGCGCCCCGCGGGCGACTTCGCCCACCAGTGATACTCGCGACTCCGACCAACATGACCGCGATGGCGCTCACGACGGCCCAAGCGATGGTCGTGAACAGCGCACCCAAGGCCGTCATCAGCTCAAGCAGCCTGGCCGGCAAGGACTCCCAGGCGGGTCGCTGAGCACCGTGGACTCGGAGGAGTCCGGAGCAGGGTCGCTCGACGTGGACGAACTTGTCGTGGTCGAGTTGGGGTCGCTGCCGTCCGCCGTCGCGAAGCCCGGAAGAACGGTCAACGACACCAGTACACAAAGCACGGCGAGACGGACGAACCTCAAGACAGCCACTCCCGAGGGCTGTTCGCCGTCGGGGTACTTCTATCCTCCCTCGAAAACGTCCGGGCGGGCCTCGCCCGGGAGGTCAAGACTGAAAGGGACAAGAGATTCTCGGAAACGTTCAAGCCACCGCCGCGGGTGCTCGGCACCGTCGGGTTCCCCGTGAAGACCGCGCCCCGCATGTGTCACGAACAAGGCCCGCGGCTCCGCGGCGTCCTCAGCCGGCTGCGCCGCTCTGGGACCAGACGCCGCATCTGACTTCGCACAAGGCTTCATCCAAGGGCACGCGACGCCACGCCACGAGGCCCCTCTTCGGATGAACCTGAAGGGGGGCCGCTTGCGCGAATGCCCCGTTGCGCCACTATTAAGGCAACCTATCGCGAGCGTGGGAGCGGAGATTGGTTTCGACATGCCCAGCGCGTGCCAGCGCGGGCCAGCTACGGCGAGGTGCCGCTGATGGCCGCGATGCGTGAGCGAGTGACGCCCAGAAGCGGGCGCTCGCACAAGAAGCTCAAGATGACCACGATGCAAGCGCGCCACGGGCCCGCGCGCCCACTCGTCCGACGGTGGCTCGCGTCATTCCTCATCGAAATGATCCTCAAGTGAGCCCGCGTCCCACGCCCTGAGCGCCGAAGGTGCGCTGCGCCACTGGGACGACGCGCCCCTTTCCACCCACGCGTCCATTGATTAGGGGGGCGCGTGGAGGTGAGGCCCGATGCGCGCGGTGCTCCCGACACCCAACTACCAGGCATTTACCGATCCTCGCCCTGCTCAGGCAGACCGCCCCCGGAAGCCGTCGCCCACGGGCGGGCCGGAAGGACCGTGGTGGCGCAAGCCCCTCCGGCCCCTGTAGTCGCGACCCAGCGCCGAAAGCCTATAAGAAGAAGGCCCGTATCGGCGTCCCGATGGCGACCCCGCGCCCCATGACTCTCCCCGAGAAACTGCTCGCGCTCAAGGCAAAGAAGGCCTCCGTGCGGCCAGGCGAGATCGTGGAGGCGCCAGTGGACGTCGCGATGGCGCACGAGGCGTGCGCGCAGCTCATCAAGCCATTCGAGGAGATGGGCGCGAAGACCGTGTGGGACAGGAACAAGATCGTCATCCCGATCGACCACTGGGTCCCGGCCTCGTCCGAGTCCTCTGCCAAACTCCACCATGACATCCGCAAGTTCGTGGAGAAGCACGCTTTGCCCCACTTCTACGACATCGGCCGGCAGGGCATCTGTCACCAGATCCTCGTGGAGGAGGGCTTCGTCCTGCCAGGCGACCTCGTGACGGGCACGGACTCGCACACGAACATGGCGGGCGCGATGGGCGCTTTTGCATGCGGCATCGGCCCGACGGAACAGGCCGCCGTCTTCGCGACGGGCGACATCTGGCTCAAAGTGCCAGAGACGGTCAAGGTCGAGGTCACGGGAGAAGTCGTCTTCCCGGTGGGCGGGAAGGACATCATCCTCGACGCGCTGCGGCAGCTGACCACGGAGGGCGGCGCGTACAAGGCCATCGAGTTTGGTGGCTCGGCCATCGAGTCGCTCGAGATGTACCAGCGCTTCACGCTGAGCAACATGACTACTGAGCTTGGTGCGAAGGCCGGCGTCATCCCGGCTGACGCGGAAACGCTCCGCTACCTCGACTCGCTTTCTGACATCAAGAACGGCCGCCGATCGCACGTCCGCGACCACGCGGGGCTCCGCGCGGACCCAGGCGCGCACTACGAGCGCACCATCCGGATCGATGGTGACACTCTCGCGCCGCTCGTGGCGTGCCCGATGTCGCCAGACAACGTCCACCCAGTGAAGGACACGGACTCTGGCCGCGTGGACCAGGTGTTCATCGGCTCGTGCACGAACGCGCGCTTGGAGGACCTGCGCGTGGCCGCAAGCATCCTCAAGGGGCACAAGGTCGCCAAGGGCACGCGCCTCGTGGTCTTCCCGGCCTCGACTCGCATCTTCATGGCCGCCCTCAAGGAAGGCATCATCGAGACCATCACGAACGCCGGCGGCTCCTTCAACACGAGCAGTTGCGGCGCGTGCTTTGGTGGGATGGGCGGCGTGCTGGACGCGGGC
>JBAZZN010000151.1:0-6859 GCA_041658815.1 Thermoplasmatota archaeon | reverse complement strand
TGAACGGCCGCGTCGTCGCAGCGTACACGTGCGTCCCCTCGAACGCGTTCCACCCGTAGTCTTCTCCGCCGCGCGAAGCGCGCGGCTGGTAGTCGATCTCTTCCCACGCGTCCTGGCCCACGTCCCCGATGTAGAGGTCGCCCGACGCGCGGTCGAAGCTGAAGCGCCACGGATTGCGGAGGCCCTTCGCCCAGATTTCTGGCTTCCCGCCGCCATGTGCGTACGGGTTGTCAGGCGGGGTCTGATAGCCAGACTCGGCGGAGACGTCAAGCCGCAGGATCGACGCGAGGAGCGCGTTCGGGTCCTGCCCGTTGCCTTGGGGGTCACCCCCGCTGCCGCCGTCGCCCAACCCGAAGTAGAGGTAGCCATCGGGCCCGAAGGCGACGCCGCCGCCGTTGTGGTTCGCGTACGGCTGGTCGACGTGGAGGAGGATCTCCGCGCTGGCGGGATCGACGCGGTCCGGGTCGGTCGTCGCCACGTGATAGCGCGCGAGGACGGAGTCTCCGTTGAGATCAGTGTAGCTCGCGTACACTCGCCCATCGGTCGCGTAGTGCGGGCTGAAGGCGAAGCCGAGGAGGCCGCGCTCCCCCTCGGCCACGGTCGCACCAGTGATATCAATGAACGGGTGATCGACGAGCGTCTCGTTCTCGATGATGAGGACGAGTCCCCGCTGCTCCACGATGAAGAGCCGCCCCGACTTGTCGCCCGCGTGCGTCACGAGGACTGGCTGGTCGAGCCCCGAAAGGACCACGGTGAGTCCGATGGCGGGCCACCCGACACCAGCGCTCGTGGGTGTCGGTGCTTGCGAAGGCGGCGATTGCGTGCCAGTGCACCCGGCCAGCAGCATGGCGACGAGCGCCCACGAGAGTCTCATGACCCGCCTTCGGTCCACGACCACCTCAACGCGTCGCCGGCATGAAGGGGGTAGCTCCCGGCGGACCGGTCGGCGGAGAGCCAGGTCCCGTTCCGGTGCACCTCGTACACCCAGCCTGAGGCACCTGAGGCGCGGTGACCACCGATGGCGCGCACGTACGCGCCCATGCCGGGGTACTCCTCCGTTTCGAGCGCGAGCCCCGCATGCTTGCACGCAGCGCGAAGCGCGCTGAGCGCGGTCGCATCCGCCACGGTCACGTTCCCTTGGTAGAGCTGCCCCGACGGGCCGACGATCTCGACTGCGAACGTGCCTGCTGTACTGAGGGGGCCAGCGTGCGACCACGCCGCGAGCGCCACACCACCAGCCGCGAGGCTGACCAGGAGGAGGATGGCCAAGGCGGGGCGGGTCCAGCGCATGTCAAGTCAACTTGAACATCCTCAGGAAACCTTGAAACTGGGATGAGGTTTTCGCCCAACCGTGGGCGAAGGCACCGAGCATCCGGAACGATTGCTTCGCGACAAGTCGCGCGTCACACGCTTGCTCGTTCTCGCGGAACTGGACCGCGAAAGCGGCAGGACGCTCAGCGACGTCGCGCGGCGTCTCGACGTCACGGTGCAAGCGGTCTCCACGTACGCGAAGGGCCTCGTGAAGGACGGGCTCCTTGCCAGCGAAGGTGCTTCGCACCGCGTCACGCCGCGCGGCATCCAGGAACTGCACGAGGGCGTTCGGCGGCTTCGCTCCGCGATCGACTCCGTGGCGACGCCGCTTCGCGTCATCCGCACGACGAGCGCGGTCGCCGCCGCCCGCATCAAGGCTGGCGAACGCGTCGGGCTCTACATGCACCAAGGCGACCTTGCCGCGAAAGCGCGTCACAAGTCGCCAAGCACGGGGCGCGCGCTTCGCGACGCAGAAGCGGGCGACGAGGTGGTGCTCACGGACCTCTCTGGTCTCGTGGAACTGACGCCCGGCCGAGTGCTCGTGCTCGCCGTGCCCTCGCCGATGGAGGGCGGCGTCGCGCGCGTGGACCTGCCGCGCTTGCGCTCGCTCCTCAAGGATGCCTCCGTGGGGCGAGTGGACAAGGTCGGCGCGCTGGGCACGGGCGCTGCGATCCTCGCGAAGCGCCTTGGCGCCGTCGATTTCGAGTTCGCCGCGGACCGCGCCGCGTTCAACGCCGCGGAGCGCGGCCTCCAAGTGCGTCTCTTCATCTCCCGCGAGCGCTTGCCCGAAGCGATGCAAGCCTTCGAGGAGATGAATGCGGGAACTCTCAGACGCGTCACGGTGGAACTAGTCGAAGTCCCCGAGGCGACGCCCACATGATATCGCGAGTCGTCGGCTTCCCGGCGCTATCTGGCCCACTCGACATCGAAGTCGCTTCCGGCGAGGTCGTCATCCTGCGCGGCCCCAACGGCTGCGGCAAGACGAGCTTGCTCCGTGCCCTTGCTGGGCTCGACTCTCCCCTCACGCCTAGACTGGTCCATGCGCGAGCGCACCCGGCGATGTCGATGCAGCACCCGCACGGCGCGCTCATCGGGCTCACGGTCGAGGGCGAGTTCCGACTCCGCAAGCGGGGAACGCCAGCCGAGCTAGAAAGCATGGCAGACCGTGACGTCGCGCTGCTGTCGTCTGGCGAAGCGCGACGCGTCTCGCTGGCCGTGGCCGATGAGGGCGCGCAGCTCCTGCTGCTGGACGAGCCCGCCGAGGGCCTGGACGTCGATGGGCGCGAGCGTCTCCGCATGCTCGTGGTCCGCGCGCGCGACCGTGGGGCAGCCGTTCTCGCAGCGGACCATGGCGACGCACTATTGGACCTGGCCACGCGCGAAGTGCATCTGGGTGCGTGCGACCGCGAACCGCTCGCGCCCATTCCCCGCACGGACGGGCCTCGCTTGCTCGATGACCCTCCGCTTGGGCCCGGGTTCCACGCGCTCGTGGGACCCAACGGCTCTGGCAAGACGACGCTCCTGCGCAAGCTCGCGAGCCCATCTCGACCCTTCGCGCCCGCCGACGCGACCGCGATGTTCACGCGCGACACGGTGGCCGATGAGCTATCACGCGCCGACGCGGACGTCGCTGACGAACTTGTGCCTGGGACGCTCCGCGCGCGCCACCCGCTGACGCTCAGTGGCGGCGAAGCGCAGCGCGTCTCCCTTGCGAGGGCGTTGGGCCGCCGCGCTTCCGTCTATCTGCTCGACGAGCCCGAGGCGCACCTCGATGGCGCGGGGCGCGCCGCGCTCGTCCGGGCCATCGCGCGTCGCGTCCGCGAAGGAGCGTGTGTGCTCGCGGCAACGCACGACGACGCGCTCGTGGCGTTGGCGCAGCAGGTGGTGCGCGCGTGAGGCGCCTCGACGCGATCGCGGTGCTCGTCGCGCTCCTCGCGCTCACCACCATCGCGCTGTCAGCGCCGTGGCCAGCCGCCGTTCTCCTCGTGGTGGGTGCGCTGTTCGTGATGTCGCGCCGCGGCGCCTTCCTGCTCCTTGTTGGGTCGAGCATCGTCATCAACGCGCTCATCCTGGGCATCGCGGACGGCTGGGCTCGCGGCGCCGTCGAGGGGGCTATCGGTGGCGCACGCCTTGCCGCGGCGCTTGGCGTCAACCTCGCCATGATATCGCGCGTCGGCGCGGCGCGCTTGCTCGACGGCCTCCGCTTGCCGCCGCGCGCCGCCACGCTTGCGGCAGCGGTCCTTCTTGCCGCGCAGGACGTGGGCCGCGACTTCGTGCGCCTCCGCGAAGCCCGACGACTCGAAGGCGAGAAGCCCGATCTCCTCAGTGCGGCGCGGTTGCTCCCCGGATTGTTCGTGCTCGCGGAGCGCCGAGCGAACGCTCGTCGCGACGCACTCTTCCTCGCGGGCCACGCCACCTCGCGCCGCTTCGTGCCAATAGTCGTGGTCGCATCGCTGGCCGCTGCGGGGCGCCTCGCCCTCCTCGCGTTGCCCAACGTGAAGCTCACGTTCGTCGTAGTGTTCCTCGGCGGAGTGCTCTATGGTCCGCTCGTGGGCGCGATGGGCGGCATCATCGGCATGGCGCTCACTGACATGCTCTTCTCGGGGCTGTACCCGCTCGCGTTCGTGAACGCGCCTGCGATGGCGCTCGTCGGCCTCGCAGGGGCCACCCTTCGCCGCGTGGACTGGGAGGGCGACGGTCGCATCGAACGCTGGGCTGGCCTCTCGTTCGCCTTCGCGGCAGGCGTCATCGGCACGCTCATCTTCAGCGTCGCGTCCGACTCGCTCACGTGGCTCGTGGTCGCGCCCACCTCGCGGGCAGCATGGATCGCACTCGTTATCGCTGGGCTCGCGTTCAACGTGATCCCCGCCATCGCGAATGGCATGCTCTTCGCGCTCAGCGTGCGCCCCGTCGTCGGTGCGTTCCGGCGGCTGCGAGAAGGAGGGCCGACAGCGCGAGCCCCCATGGCGCCGGCGTCTCGCGTGCCGAGCCATGCAGCGTCCGAACGTCCTCCGCCGGCTGCGTTGTCCTCGGCGTCGGCGCCGCGGTGACGCTTGCGCTTGCGGCCAGCGGCGTAGCGGTGGTGGGCGGAGTGTCCACGTGCACGAGCGTGGAATCGATGGAGGAACGGCCGTCTGGGGCGTGGGCGGTGACGCGCAACTCGTAATCGCCGGGGCGGGGCCACGCGTGGGTGGCATCCCTCCCGATGGACCCGTCGCCGTAGTCGAAGGTGAGCGTCGCGTCCTCGGGGGCCTCCACAGAAAGGTTGGCGGGCGAGCGCGCGAGGATCGTGGGGGGAAGCGTCACGCGCGGTGACGCGAGCGGCAGCGATCCCGGGGCAGGGACTTGGGTGGGTGCGCGTGGCGACTCCTCGGGCGGGGGGGTGGGTGCTGAGGTCGCCGCTGGCGCGTCGCGCAGTCGGATGCGCAGCGTCGCGGTCATGCTGACGCTGGCGCCCTCCGCATCCGTCGCAGTGACGTTCACCACGTGCTCGCCGGCGCGAAGCGACGCGTTCAACCAGCGCCCGTGGACGGTCGAGTTGGCCACAGCCCACACGATCTCCGGAATGGGCCCGTCGCGGTCCGCGGCGTCCACGGTGAGCCTGAGGGTCGCGTTCTCCAGGGGCTCCTTTGGCACGGTGAGGTTCGAGAGCGTCGGTGGGATGTTAGCCACTTCCACGAGGACTGTCATGCTATCGTTCGCGCCGAAGGGGTCGCTCGCCACGAAGCGGACCGCGTGCTCGCCCAGCGTGTCGAAGTGCACTTCTCTTGGTCCGTCGATCGACACTGTATCCCCATCCGCGTCCGTCGCATCGGGGGCCAAGCGCGTCGGTGTGAGGCGGTCCGTCGCGATGCGCGCCGGGAGGCCGGATAGCACCGGCGCGCGGTTCGCCACGTGCACGATGACGCTCGCCGCCGGCTGGCTCCACTCGCCAGCGTCGTCTCGGGCCTTGAGCGTGACAGTGTCATCTCCTGGGAGCGTGTACGCGTGTGTCGTCATGCTCGTGGTGTTGCCGTCACCCCACGTGACGCTCCACGCGGTGATGGTGCCGTCGGGATCGTAGCTGCCGCTGACATCAAGCTCGACAGGCACGTTCCGGAGCGCGTTGATCTCGGGGGGCGCGACGACGACGGGGCGCGCCGAGAGCACGGCCAGCGACGTGGGGCCCCGGTGGATGGCGCGCGCGCCGCTCGCGTCGAGGCGGAGCGTAGTGGTGCCAGCGCTCGGGAACGTGTGGGCGACGCTCGTGCCGTCTGATGTGAGGCCGTCCGGGAATTCCCAGTGAGCGCGCGAGTACTCCGCTGGCAGCGTGAGGTGTCCAAGCTCCAGTGCGTGCGGGGACGATAGCATCGGTGGCACGATGCCAGGCAGCGGAAAGCGAGCGCCTCCGAGGTAAGCGGCGACCTCCGCGGTGGCCCACGCGCTTGGGCCTCCAGCGGCATCGTGCGCGAACGAGCCGTCAGGTCGCTGCTGGGCGAGCAGCCATTCCTCATCATCGCTTGGCGCGGGGGCATCGAGAAGTCGATACGCGTTCAGTGCCCACACGGTGCTCTGCGTGTTGGCGCCGTTGCCCAACGTGATGCCTACGGCGTGACCGCCTCCTGTCGCGTGCGTCGCGTTGAGGAAGAGGAGCGCGCGGGCGTCGCCTCGCATGTCGATGCCGACGCTTGCGAGCGCAGCGAGCACGGAGGCGGTCGTGTCGGTGTCGGCAGCCTGTGTCGGAGCGTAGCTTGCGCCCCACCCCCCTTGCGCCGAGCGGCCAGATAGCAAATGCGCCGCGGTCGCCTGGAGCGCGTCGTCGGTCGTTGCCGCTCCGGAGGCGCGAAGCGCCATGATGGCGAACGAGTCCATCGCGGGCGAGGAAAGCGTCCCGAACGTCCCATCATGGTACGATGCGCGTGTCGCCGTGACGAGGTCGTGTCGTTCGTAGCCCGCGATGCTTGACGCGTGGAGCGGGCGGACGAAGTCGTTGGCAGACTCGCGCCCCATCTGCGAGTACGCGTCGTTGGCGGGGCTGGGCCACGTTTTGGGATCGATGCCGTTGGCGGCGAGGGCTTCAACGACGTATTTCGCCGCGACCGTGCCCCCTGGGGATGCCGGAGCGCCAAACGTGCCGTCGCTTTGCTGCTGGCTGGCGAGCCAACCGAAGGCCTTCGTCGCTGGGTCGTCGTCGGCGTGTGCTGTCAGTGGGAGAAGGAGGAGGCTGAGCGATGCGAAGGCGATGGTCCGGCGTGCGCCCAGCTCCATGTATGGCTCCTCAGGGGAGCGTCGTGGAGATCTCGTAGTCAACGAAGCCCGCGTTCCAGTCCTGGTACGTCACGCCGAACACGTCGAGGTCCGTGGCCTGATAGCACTCGATGGCGCAGCTCGCCGTGTGCGTGCCGTAGCTGGTCCCCCAGTACGAGCCGTCGAAGTCTTGGAGGGGCGCGGCGACTTCGCCCGCGTTGTGGCCGCATAGGCCGTCCACGCATTCGACGTAGGTGCCAAACGAGTAGTGCGTTCCGCTCCACGACGTGATACAGCCGGCCGCGACGGCGGCATCCAGCAC
>JBAZZN010000150.1:0-6866 GCA_041658815.1 Thermoplasmatota archaeon | reverse complement strand
TTCCCCGATAGCCGACGTGATTCCCTTGAGGAGGCAGACCAAGACGTTGCTCACCTCGGCGAAGGATGCTGCCAGCACGTACGATGACCTCGTGCAGCACCTCCTCGATGTCCTCCCGCCAGAAGCACTACGTGAGCGCTTGCGAGACGAGCGCAAGGCGCTCGATCGCGTCGTCATGGCCAGGAAGCAGCCGCTGCGCGCGGCGCGTTCCGACGAGAAACAGGTCCTCACAGCACGCGCAGCTCAAGCGCGATGGGAACGCTGGCTCGCGACGGGTCGCGTACGGCCAACAGGTCCCCGTCGCGTGACGTGGTCCTTGCAGGAAGCGCTCGCTGGAGGTGAGCGTGTTGTCGCAAGACGCGGTCGCGGACTCCCTCCTTGAGAAAGCGCGCGCGTCCCAAGACGACCTCCAGGCGCGCCTCCTGCTCGCGGCTGCCGTCGAGCGCATCGCCGAGGCCGTCGGCGCGCGCGCCGTCGTCACCGGCGGAACGGGGGTGGACTTCTACGTGGCGGGAGCCGCCGGCACGAGCGAGGCGTATCCGGCCAAGTGGCGCGCAAGCGCTGATGTTGACGTTGTGGTCCTGTCCGTCCCACCGTCATGGGGCGACAAGGAGGCGGTGAAGCGCGCGCTTCGTGACATGCTTGGCTTCGAGCCGCTCCTCGTGGGCGTGGACGCCGACGGCAAGGTCTTGCTCGGCCGCGGCTTCGTCGTGCCGCGCTTGGGATACAACGTCGAGATCGTAGGCGACGAGCTGCATGGCGACCCGCGCGGCGAGAGTACGTTCGTCGTCGAGATAGACGGGCATCCCGTCATTCTTCGCGGGCCCGAAGACACGCTGCTGGCCTACGCGGAGAGCGGCTGGCACATGCGCGACGCGCGGGATTGGGAGCGCGCGCTCGCAGTGTGCGCGGCGATGCGGCCCATGCTCGACCTGACCATCCTGCTGGAGAAGGCAGCGCGTCGGAAGATGAGTGGCATCTGTGATCTCGTCTTGCGGCAGGTCCCGCTTCCCGCCACGACTGGGGCTCTTTTCTGAGCGAGAGGGCCAGACCCATGACGGATGGATTTGTTCTGTGTCCGAAGTCCCATCACTTGCGCTCCACGCGGACGCGCCAGCTGGGGGGGCCCTTCTCGACGACGCTCCACTTGAACTTCCCAGTGCGCTTGGTCGCAAGTAGCGCCCGCAGCGGGAGCGGCTCGTGTGGCGCCACGATCTCCATCGCCTCAGCGGGTGCGAGGGCGTC
This sequence comes from Thermoplasmatota archaeon, assembly GCA_041658815.1. Classification (GTDB taxonomy): domain Archaea; phylum Thermoplasmatota; class SW-10-69-26; order JACQPN01; family JAJPHT01; genus JAJPHT01. Next base: position 5,621 of record JBAZZN010000150.1, on the reverse strand, counting down.
GAAGCTGCCCAGAACGAAGTCTAGGCGCGCAGCCATCGGTAGCTCATGGAGTTGGTCGGACGTAAGCACCATCTTGACCGTCATCGCGCCCGACTAGGTGAGCCTCCTCTTGAGGCCATCGCTGGCGAACGCTCACTCGTTGTGATGCCGCTTGCTCAACCGCGCGGCCCGCGCGGCGCGCCACTCGTCATTGTGCCGGTTGGCCTCTGGGTCGCTTGCGAGGTGGAACTCCAACTCGCCTGGTCCGGGGCGCTTGTCCTTGGTCCATGGCATGCGTGTCCCTTGGCGGTCCGTACGCATAGGGCTCGTGGCAAGCGAGGGCTTGACCCATCGCACACGCTCTCACGCCACCCCTCAAGAGCGCAGGCGACGTGGGGGGCTCATGCGCCTGGCGCCCGCAGCCACACTCCTCATCATCCTCCTCGGAGCACCCACGGCGATGCCCCTGCCCGAGGCGCCAACGCCCGTCACGCAGCCTGCCTGCGCCGGCGCGCACGCGCCTGTCCTTTTCGCCTCGTGGCCCACACAACTCGAGAACTTGGCGTTCGACGGCACGGGGAACTTGTACGTGAGCGACTTCGGCGGCGATCACTTGCTCCGCTTGGCACCAGATGGCGCCGTCACGATTGTCGATGGCCTCCCCATCCACGGCATGACGTTTGGCCCCGACGGGAAACTCTACGTAGGCTCGTCGGACGCATCAGGATCGATCCAAGTGTGGCGCTTCGAATCGCTATCACCACCCGTCCACACGGTCGTCGCGTCCGGACTGCCCGACGCGAACGGCATGGCGTTCGATGGCGATGGTGACCTGTTCGTTTCCAATCCGCTTGGCACCTCGGCGCCGTACCTCGTGCGCCTCCCTGCGGCCGACATGCGAGCGTGGGCCGCGTGGGGCTCCCAGTATGGGCCAAACGGCCTCTGGCTCGATCCCGCCGATGGCACCCTCATCGCGGGCATCACGGGGGACCAGTCGAGCCCCATCGTCCGACTCTCGACGACCGACCCCACGCGCGTCGAGACGATCGCGCAGCTCTCGCTTGGCGCCGCGACGCTGCAGCCCGGCGTGCACGCGCCAGCGGAGCGCGGGGGCCTCGCCCCGAAGGGGCTCGACGACCTGACGCTTGGGCCCGACGGCAACATCTACGCAGCGGCGCACGTGACGGGCGAAGTCATGCGCGTGGACCCGGCGACGGGCGAGGCATGCGTGCTCGCGTCCGGCCTCCACGAGCCCACGAGCGTCCGCGTCGCGCGCGGCTTCGGCTCGTGGGACGGCAAGCTCTTCGTCACCGAGATGGGTGGCGAAGCCGTGACCGCGCTTTATGGACCAGGTGCGGGCGCCGTCTGGGTGATCGATATCGCATCGTGAGCCCCCCGACCGCGTCTAAAGCTTGATGCGCCAGAGTGGCTTCTCTGGGCAGCTATGAGTGAGTCGCGCGAGGTCGCCACGCTGGGAGGTGGGTGCTTCTGGTGCCTCGAAGCCGTCTTCGAGCAGTTGACAGGCGTCGAGAAGGTCGTGAGTGGGTACGCGGGTGGGCACCTCCCCAACCCCACGTACGAGCTGGTCTGTTCGGGCTCCACTGGGCACGCGGAGGTCGTGCAGGTCACGTTCGACCCGAGCGTCATCACGTTCCGCGAGCTGCTTGAAGTGTTCTTCACGATCCACGACCCCACCACCATCGACCGCCAGGGGGACGATGAGGGCACCCAGTACAGGAGCGTCATCTTCGCGCACTCGCCCCAGCAGGAGAAGGCCGCGGAGGCCGTCATGATGGAGGTCGAGGCGGCTGATATCTGGGGCGCGCCGCTCGTGACCCAGCTCGTGCCGTTCACGGAGTTCTTCCCGGCCGAAGCGTACCACCAGGGCTACTTCCGCCGTAACCCAACGCAGGGCTACTGCCGCGCCACCGTCGCGCCCAAGGTCGCCAAGTTCCGTAAAGCGTGGGCGGCTAAGCTGCGGGCGTGAAGCCGCGACTCCCGCGGAGGAAGGACGATATCGGGCTAGGCCCATCCGCGGGGCATGCGCGGTGGACCAGGTGTCGTCTTCGTCGTCGCCGTAGTCGCCCTCGCGGGCCTCGCTATCGCTGACCTCACGTACGCGACGTCCCACATGAGCGCTGGCTACTCGGGCGGCTTCCGCTCGAACGAGGCACGCGCGGTCCTTGTCCGAAGCGTCGAGGTGCATCCCGGGGACCGGCTTCTCGTCATGCAGAACATCGGCGGGGACGCGTGGCCCTCGGGGCTGCGTTCTTACGACTTCCTCATCCTCCCAGGTGGCGACGGCCTGCAGCTCCTGAATGGCACGCCGCCGCGCGCCATCTACTACGAGAGGGACAACATGACCTCGCAGTCGTGCTGCCCCGATGGCTGGGTAGCGTGGGACCGGCCGGACGACGCGCTCGCGCACCGCGCCCCCCGGCCAGCCTTCGAGTTCACTCCGGGTGTAGCGGTGAACGACACCGAGATGGCGCTCGCGGTGTATGACCAGCCCGAGCGCATCGACCTCGTGTGGCTCTACCACTGGGCTCCGGACGCGAAGCAGCCCGCAACGCCGGAGGACCGCGCGCGTTTCGATAGCGCGCGGGAGATAAGTGCCTCCGCCCGACTTGGCTTCCAAGTCCAGTTCGACCCCGGCTACCCCACGGTACTCGCCTCAACGGTCCCCCGCGCGCATCCAGCGTTCTTCGCCGCCATGGTTACGTGCGCGCTCGTAGCATCGGGCGCGGTCATCGCGTGGGGGCTGCGACTGCGGCGCGCTCACGTCGAGCCGGAAGCCATCGGAACCGAAGCGCTGCTGCGCCTGCACGACACAGCCGGTGCGTACTTGACGGCCACTCGCGACATCCTTCTGGGCTCGCTAGTCGTCGTTCTCGGCGTGTCGCTCCATGTGGCGCTCATCGGGGAACCAGGGTGGCTCTACACTCTGCTGGAGCGCGCGAGCGATGTGGGGCTGTGGAGCAAGGTGTTGACCCTCGCGCTGTGCGTGCTTTATGCGGGAGTCGTCGTCGTCTGGCTGGATGCAGTGTGGCGGGTGCATCGCGCACTCAAGCGTTGGCGCGCGCGGCGGGCCACTGAAACGTTCTCCCTGTGAGGACGCTTCCCCATGGATGACGCCTCGCCGCCTCCGCGCCCGGACCTCTATGTGGTCGCGCGGTTCCTGGACCGTCTCGGCGAGAGCCCAGGTGGACACTTGCGAACCAAGCTCCAGCAAGCCGTTCGCCTCAACTATGACCTCTACCGGAGCTATCTTTCCTGGCTCACGACGAAAGGGTGGGTCGAGGTGATTGACGAACGCGTCGTCCTCACGAAGGCGGGGCTCGACGCACGCGAGCGGCTCTTGGGCTGGATCCGCGACGCGTTCGGTGATATCAGGCTCTAATTGGAGGTGCCTGGGATCGGGAGCATGACGGGCGAGCGCTGGAGTAGCCACGCGAGTGCGACTTGGGCTGGTGTCGCGTGGTGCGCCGCAGCGATCGCATCGAGCGGCCCGCCCGGCTCGGCGAGCGCGCCTGTCGCGAGGGGGAACCACGGGAGGAACGCGATGCCCTCGCGCTCGCAGTGCATCAGCACGTCCTCGCTGTGCCGGTCCAACAGGTTGTAGCGGTTCTGAACGCTTGCGTGCGCTCGACGCGCCCCGCAAGCATGATTAGAAACGCGGGTCCAGGCGGGCCTTTATCAACCTCTGTAGAAGGACCTCGCCACAACACTCAAGTGCCCCGGCCCAGGCTCTTGAAGCGTGCGTTCCGGCGCCTTGGCCCTCGTTGGGCTCCTGCTCCTCGTCCCGCTCCTCGCGGGTTGCGCGAGCTCTCCCAAGGCGCAGCCCGAGCAGTCGTCCGGCACGAGCGTCGCGCCACTGAGTGACGCCCCGGCCTACACGCCGCCCCCACCCAAGCCCATGGGTCAACGGTGGCACTTCCACGATTACTGGCACGGCACGCCAGTCATCACGCTCCTCGACGCGAACATCACGCTCAACGTGAGCCAGGACGCTGCGGGCTTGCCCGCGCTCTCGCAGATCGTCGGCTTGCCCAACGGCGTCATCGTGCCAGCCGAGACTGGCTTCCTCACGGTGAACGTCACGTGGGCATCGCAAGCTGGCGCTGGGCCATCCGGCGGAGCCGTGAACCTCACCTACCGCCCTGCGGACTCACAGAGCTACCGTGGCGCGGGCAATGCCAGCAGCGGAAAGCCCGTGCTGATCTTCACGACGGCGAGCATGTGCGACGTTCCGCACCGCCAGGAGAGCTTCTGGCGATTCAACCTCACTGCCGTGCCGAACGGCACTCCACCCATGATACCCGCGCAGACGGTGCGCCTCACCATCACGGCCACCATCGGGCGCCCGCTCTTCATCGACCCGCCGCATGTGGACTGGTGGCAAGGCGACGATATCATTCCCCTCATCGCCAACGCGAAGGGGGACATCGCCACGGCGACCACGCGCGCTGGCAACCTCACGCTTGGCGGCCTTGGCGGCGCCGCGGCCGGCACACCGCCAGACGCGCCAGCCGCGCAGGACGTCGCCGTTCCGGCGGACGCCAGCCGCATCGTGCCCGAGGGCGCGGTCACGCTCGTCGCGATCCTCAATTGGACGAGCCAAGCGCCCACCCAGAAGCTCATGCTGCGCTACGAGGAAGCCAATCTGCCCAGTAGCGGCGCGATGTCCATCACGAAGGAAGGCGACAGCGGTCGCGTGTTCGTGTTGAGCGTCCGGCCTGCGCAGACGGACACCACGTACTCGAACCGCACCACGTGGCTCTTCCACGTCGTCCCCGAGGGCGGCACGGGCACGGAGGCCGCGTTCCAAGGCAGCTTCACGCTGGTCGCTTGGGTCACGAGGCTCCAGCCGGCGGACGCAGTGAAGGCGATCGTAAGGACGTAGCCCGCGGCGTGGTCGGGTCTTCATCCCATTCAGAGATACTCGACACCCTTCTGCGTGTTCCGAGCTTCCTTCTGCCTGCGGATGATGCCGCCTTCGAGCTCGCTGGCGATCTTCTTGTAGTACTCGTTGGTCGCCTCGTCCACGCTGGGGCGAACGGTCCCGAGGGCTTTCTCGAAGTCCTTGCCAGTGACGACCGTTGCGCTCATGTCAGTGCGCAGCGCCAACATGGCCGCCTCGCGGGCGAGCGACTGGATGTCAGCGCCCACGTAACCGGCCGTGCGTTCGGCCAGCATGTCGAGGTCCACGTCCTTCAACGGCATGTTCGCCGTGTGGATCTCGAGGATCTTGCGGCGCGCGTCCTTGTCTGGCGCGGGCGCTTGGAGCAAGCGGTCGAAGCGGCCCGCGCGCAGGAGCGCCGGGTCAAGGATGTCCGGCCTGTTCGTGGCGCCGATGACGACGACGCCCTCGAGCGCTTCCATGCCATCGATCGACGTGAGGAGCTGGTTGACCATGCGTTCCGTCACGTGGGAGTCGCTGCTGCCCATGCTGCGGCGGGGCGCGATGCTGTCGATCTCGTCGAGGAAGACGATGCTTGGCGAGGCTTGCTTGGCCTTCTTGAAGATCTCGCGGACGGCCTTCTCGGACTCGCCGACCCACTTTGATAGCACTTCGGGGCCCTTGACCGAGATGAAGTTCGCGCGCGACTCGTTCGCGACGGCCCTGGCCAAGAGCGTCTTGC
>JBAZZN010000149.1:0-6882 GCA_041658815.1 Thermoplasmatota archaeon | reverse complement strand
GGCTTCATGGTCCGCTCCATCCACTTCTGGAGCGCCATGATCATGGTCGCGGCCGTGTTCCTCCACATGCTGCGCGTCTATTTCACGCAGGCCTACAAGAAGCCCCGCGAGCTCAACTGGCTCATGGGCGTCGGCCTGATGCTCGTGACGCTGGCGCTTGGATACTCGGGCTACATCCTGCCATGGTCCCAGCTCTCGTACTGGGCCGGCACCATCGGCAACGAGATGGCCGCGAGCAGTCCACCCGCGATCTTCGGCAGAACGATATCCGCATTCCTCTTCGCCGAAGAGTACGGCTCACAGCAGACCATCACCAGGATGTACTTCCTGCACGTCGTCCTCCTTCCCATCGTCGCAGCAGCCCTCATCGGCCTGCACATCGCTCTCGTGTGGATCCAAGGGATCGCGGAGCCCCATTAAGGAGGTCAAAGAATGGCCATGGCTCCCCCCCAACCGAAAGCCTCGATGTCCGACATCCTCGGCGAGTACTCGCGCGAAGCCGCCCAGATCGAGCGCGAGCGCCGCGCGACCAAGAAGCTCGCCAACGTGGAAGGCCACCCGTTCTGGCCCCACGAGGTCGTCCGTGACCTCATCATCATCCTCGTCTTCACTGCGCTCGTGTTCTACACGAGCGCCGCGATGCCGTACTTCCTCGAATCGCCGGCTGACGCTCGCGGCCCCCCCGCAGTCATCCTGCCCGACTGGTACTTGCTCTTCGCGTACGGCGCGCTGAAGATCACGGAGGACCTCAGTATCCTCGGGCACCCCGTCCTCACGCCGGGCCTGGACGCGCAGTACAACTTCGCGCTCAGCCCCAGCGATTGGGGCCCGATGAACGCGAAGCTCCTCGGCCTCCTGTTCAACATCGTGCCGGGCATCCCGTTCATCATCGTGCCATTCGTGTCGTTCGGCAAGAGCCGGCGACCCGTCGAGCACCCCCTCGCCGCGGCCATCGGCATGGCGACCATCGTCTATATCCTGATGCTATCAGTGTACGCGGTGGACACGGTCGTCAACAAGGACTTCCCGTTCTTTGGCCGCGAGTACGGCACGTGGCTGCGCCCCTACATCACGATCTTCCGGTTCGACCTGCTCTCGTGGTTGACGCACCTGCTCCCGCTCGTGACGTTCTTCATCATCTACATCCCACTCAAGATGGTGCAGAAGCGGCACGGGTACGAAGCGAAGCTGAACAAGAACTACTACAAAGTGCGGTGATAGGGGGCCTGGGGGACTCATCCCCCAGAGAAGTGACCTCGCATGAGACGATGGCAGGTAAGAGAACGATCATTCAAGAGGATATCATTCGCCACCACCATCACCGGCGTCGCTTTCATGGCGGTTGGCCTGGGCGCTGGACTCCTGTGGGGCGACCCCATCCTCGCGGGCTCCCTCTTCATCCTCGGGGGCGCCATCGCGCTCTCGTCCGTGCTGCTCGAAGTCGTGCCCGAAGCCGGCTTCACGATCACGCTCTACACGCGCCAGCAGTGCACGCTTTGTGACGCGGCCCGCGCGTTCCTCGTAGGCAAGCGCGCGGAGTACGACTATGACGTCTGGGAAGTCAACGTGGATGACGACGCGGAAGCCAAAGCGCGCTGGTCCGACTGGGTACCAGTAGCGATGGTCGGCGACGAGGTCCTGTTCCGTGCCGCGCCCGACTACCCCCGCCTCGAAATGCGGCTGCGAGCGCTAGCGGACGAGCGAGTGAGACGCTGAAGAAGGGAGTCAGCTCGGGCTGCCTCTGAGTCAAGAAGCAAAGAAACCAACGGGCCGAGACCCTGACGCGTCGGAACTGGAGTTCAACGACGACGACTCTGGGGGGTGACCCCCCAGACCCCCCCTCTTACATGAACGACTTGCCGCAGCCACAGCTGGACGTCGCGTTGGGGTTGTCGAGCACGAAGCCCGCGCCCTGGAGCGACTCGACGAAGTCGAGTTTCGCACCGCTGATCAGGGGCTGGATGTCCTCGTTGATGAAGATCTTGAGGCCCTCCATCTCGAGCGTGATGTCCTCGGCCTCCGCGGCGTCCGCGAAGTCCAAGCCGTACGTGTAGCCGGCGCAGCCGCCGGGCATGACGGTCACTCGGAGGCCCGCGTTCTCGCGGCCCTCGTTCTTCATGATGGTCTTGACCATCTCAGCCGCCTTGGCAGTCACCACAAAGACGGGGTTCTCGACCGTGCTCGTCATAAGCTTCAGTCCGCTGTAGGGAGTCATCTTAATAAAAGTAGCGCTGAGGCGCCGCTCACTCCCGGGACCAGGAGCTTTTGCCTGGCGCATGCACTGGCGGCGCCGTGCCCCTCCTCGACGTCTCGCAGCCAGTCACGAACCGGACCGCCGCATGGCCTGGCGACGAGCCGTTCTCGTGCGGCTGGACAGTGACGAAGGCGCAAGGCGGGAGCGTGAACGTTGGATGGACGCGCTCGTCCCCACACATGGGCACGCACGTGGATGCGCCGTTCCATTACGATGACGCGGGCGCGCGCGTGGGCGAGCTGGACGTCGAAGCGTTCGTGGGCCCCTGCATCGTCATCGATGCGGTGGGGCGCGCAGCGCTCGATGAGGCATTGCTGGCCAACGTGCGACTCCCGCCGCGCGTGCTCTTCCGCACCGAAGCTCGGAACGATCCCGAGGTCATCCGCAGGGAATTTCCAACGCTCACGCGTGGCGCGGTCGCTTTGCTCCGAGATGCCGGTGTCCGCTTGGTCGGCGTGGACGCACCCAGCGTTGACTCGTTCGACTCGGAGACACTCGAAGTGCATCACGCGCTGCACCGCGCGGGCATAGTGAACGTCGAGAACCTTGCCCTCGCCGGAGCACCGGCAGGCCACTACGAGCTGCTCGCAGCGCCCGTGCGATGGATGGACATGGACGCAGCGCCGGTCCGGGCGCTGCTGCGTACTTAACGACGTCCAGGATGGTTGGGCACCCAATCCACCTGGACGTCGTTAGTCCATACGAACTCCGGACAAAAGAGAAACCATCTCCGCCCCATCCTGTAAATGGGAACCGTAGTGGCTAGCGTCGGCGATTGGGTCACTTACCAATGCTCGTGCGGCTTCCGTCTCGAGCGCGTGCCGCGACAAGTCGTGGCGGAGTTGTCGCGCTGTCTTGGGTGCGGCAGGACGCTTCGCACTTCGGGCACGCTCCGGACGCGCGGCATCTTGGACGTGCGTGATCTGCGTTAAGTGTCGTCACCCTCAGCGGGGGCGCTTGCGGCGGCCTTCTTCTTCGAGTCGCGCCACCGCTGCCACCACGCGGCGATGCCGTACGATGCTGCAAGCCCACCGATCGCCAAGAGCGCGGCCCACCACCACATGCCCACGTCGTCCATGTGGCCCACCTCCATCGAGTCGAGCAAGCTCACGAGGAGCCACCTTGCTTCTGGCATATTTGAGCTTGCGGAGCAAAAGGGTGGTCTGGCTGGTTTACTCCCGAGCCACACCCCCGTTTTGGAAACCACGACACCTTGAAATACGAAACCTGAGAGAGACTCGTGTCGAGCAGGGAAGAGAAAAGTTTTCATGACTCAAGCCTCCCCCCTCCCATTTTTCCCTGACCTGCTCGCGGTCCCCTCGTAGGATCGTGCGCCCGTGGCCCCTCGCGCAGGCATGACCGCGCGAGGGGAACGGGAGCGAAACCTTCTCCATTTTATCCACTCCGTCGCACGCCCTCCTACGGCTCGACGCGTCACCTGAGGGCGACCGGGCCGATGGCCCTCGCGTCGGCGTCCTCGGCGCCCTGGCGCCTGCGGGGCAGCCCCCCGGACTCCCCGCACGTTCTCTCGGGCTGATATCGTTGTGCAAACACACCCCAAGCTCTTGCTCGCATGAACGCTATCAAGTCTCGAGCCGAGAGGATGAGTTGGGCATCGGGGAGCTCGGGCACCTCGTGAGCGACCCCACAGGCCCGATACCGACCCACCGAGCCGCGGCCCGCAAAACCATAAGTAGGGATACCCGTGTTCGCGGCGTGCTTCCACCTGTGGGGGTAGCCTAGCTCGGTAAGGCGTAGGATTGCTAATCCTATGCGTTATACGCTCGGGGGTTCAAATCCCCCCTCCCACGCTTCTCTTCTCCAGCGCTGCGGGCGCCTCCGGAGACCGTGTTCCCCGACGTTCCCCGTTCCGATAGCGTCATGCATGCCAGCCCCCCTGATCGTCGCGGCCGATCCTTCTGCTGAGGTCGATGAGGAGACAGGCACGGGGCAAGGCGACCTTGCTATCGTCGCGCCGGCTGACCAGAACATCTGGTTCGCCGCCAACTGGAACCAGTATCCCTTCGGCGCCGTCAAGTTCGCGGACACCGCGCTGACTGGCAGTCGAGTCGCCCGCGGACTATCCCCAAGCGTTCTACAACTACCAGCTCTGGATCCCCGCATCCACGTGGCGCGTCATGGACGGCAGCGTCACGATAGACCCGCTGCAAGGCGTCCTGTCCGGCCCAGCGAACGGCGGGTACGTGCTGGGAGGCGCCACCACGCACCCCACGAGTGGGGAATGGGCCAGCGGTGATGCACAAGCCCGCCACGACATCCTGATGAAGTTCCGCGTGATCCAGTTCACGCTGCAGAGCCTCCCGAAGGGGGCCGTCTTGGACAACGTTGGCTTCAACCTCGACTTGTGAGGCACCCTACGGCTGCATGGCGAGGAGGTTCCGTGGGGAACCGTGCGTCGTGTCCGCGACGATGACGAGCGCGCGCCCCCGCGGATCCACCGCGACGGTGAAGAAGTCGCCGAAGCGACGGTCGAACGGGGCGTCCTCACCAGGGCGCCCGACTGGCTTGGATATGACGCCCACATGCACGGGCTCGGGAAGCGCTGGACCACGCGCGAGTGGCGAAAGACGATCGTCAACCTGCACGGCCATCGCGCGCCACTGAGTGTCAACGGCGTCCTTGGTGCCGGCGCTCACCAGCGCGCGGGGCGTCGAGAGGTACACGACCCACGTGCGGCCGCCCCCCATGGCGATCCACGGGAGCGTCGCCGTCTCGTCATCCGCGCTCACCCTCGCGGGGGCCGACCATGACGCACCATTGTCACTTGACGCGGCGGCCCACACGGCGAGCCGGCCGTCACTCGCGTCGCTCCAGGTCACGACGGCGCGTGCGCCCGTCATCGCGAGGATGGGGTACACGTTGTCGACTTCCACGCTCCGTGCGACCACGAGTTGCTGGGACCACGTCGTGCCGCGATCCGTGCTCCTCGCGAAGCACACGCCCTTTGTGTCACGGCAGTTGTACGCGATCGCGAGCGTCGAGCCTTGCACGTGGAAGTTCCCGATGCTGGTGCCTGGCTCGTGCGTTGCGTCCCACGCGCGCCCCACGGGCAGGAACGTCACGCCACCATCGTCCGAGCGCGCGACGCTCGCCTCCTCGCCGGGGCGTGCGCCCTGGTCGAGCGCGCCAAGCCCGAAGCGCGCCATGAGGTACGCCGAGCCGGCAGCATCGACCGCGACGAGCTCACGCTCGAAGTACGTGGTCCCGGGGAACGGCGTCTGACGCCACGTCTGGCCATTGTCGGCCGAGTAGCTCACGACGTTCCCGCTGGGCGAGAGCTGCGTCACGAAGATGAGGTCCTTGCCAACGGCGATGTCGATCTCGCCACCGGCCGCACTCGACGGCCTGGTCTCGCGGAACGTCTTGGCGCCGTCCATCGAGACCCAAACGTGCGGCGGTTTGCCTGCCGTCTCGTCTTGTGCCGCGACGTAGATGGAGCCGTCGTTGCCAAGGACGATCACGGGCTCGCGCCCGCCTTGTGTACCGGAGATATCGATTGGCGCAGCGAAATCAGGCCGGGGAAGGCTAGGGCCGTCCGTGGTCGGCGTCGTTCCGGAGGGACCGCCGGGGGTGGAGCAGCCAGCAAGGAGGATCATCAGCACAAGTAGGATGCGGGGCCGCACGCGGGCCGCATCGCGCAGTGGCCTCAAGAAGCAGACGTTCAAGGGGGGGTCAAGGCATCGCTGGCACGCGTGCGGGTCCGAACGTTCCTTGTCCTCGTGGTGCTGACACTCGCGGGCTGCAATGGTCCCGCGACCACGCCGACCACCACGACTCCGGTCGCAACGCCCATCGAGGCACGAACGCCGCCCCTTCACCAGAACGCGAGCGTCGAACTCATCGGGATCGATGGCCGCTGGCCCATCCCCGAGAAAGAGACGCGTGCCCTCGTCCAGTCAGCGTTCGGTTCAGAGCCCGGCGTGCTCCTCGTCGGGGAAGCATCATTCGGCCGTGCCGCGGCACCCATCGCGGCCTTCGACGCGCGCGCCGCCGTGCTTCTAGGTGGGCTACATGATGCGAGCACGAACACGACGCTTGGCATCCCGGACTCGGGAACCCTGTACGTCACGCCCGCGCTCCGCGACGCGGCGCACCTCACGGTCGGAAGCGACGTGGCCCTCCTCACATACACATGGCCGCCCGCGCACGTGAGCGCGGCCTTCGAGATGGAGCGGGTCCGCCCGTGCGATCCCGCACAGCGCACCGGAATGTGCTCGGGCCCCACGAGCCCCAATGGCGAAGCCGTCCTCATCCTCCAGATGCCTCCCGGCTCGACGGACCTGCGTTTCCATCCGGACGTGGTCGAGCTGCGCGCCGAGGACTACCCCGCCCAGTGGAATGGCACGTTCGTCTCGCCCTCCGGCGAACGCACGCCATTCTCGACGGGCGCGCACGACCGCATGAACGTCACGCCGCCCGGACTGGTCGCTGGCGAGCTCGAACCTGGCACATGGAGCATCCGCTTCACGCTCGACGTGCACGGCAAGCGCGCACCAGGAGCCATCGCTGGCTTCATCACGTACAGGACACTAGGCTTCTCCGCGTTCGAGATCGAGCTGCTCCGTGTGGGGAACGCAGGCGAGCAAACGCGCTTGCTCCTCCAGAAC
>JBAZZN010000148.1:0-6964 GCA_041658815.1 Thermoplasmatota archaeon | reverse complement strand
CCAGACGACGGTACGAGTGCGGCTCAAGCAGGTGCCGCTCCTGACGCGCAGCAGGAAGCGCGTGTTGAACGTGATCGCGGCAGACCCGGGAGTGACTGTGAGTCGCATCGCGCGCGAGTTCGGATGGCATGTGAGCGCCATCGACTACCACGTGTACCTCCTCAGGCAGGCGGGCTTCGTGGTGCGCAGGAAGGGCGCGCGCGGGTACAGTTACGCGCTCTACCTCAACGGCGAAGCACCGTGAGCTTCTCGGGGGCAGGGCCCCCTTTTTTGCGTCAGGCAGGCGCGCGTTGTCGACGACTCTGGTGGAGGCCTGCGGCCTCCCCCAGACCCCCACCGCTCCTCCCTTCTGCGATGCGTCTCTCAAATCGACGGGTCCCATTCGTCCACGTTCCAGAAGGGGTAAGAGGTAGGGTTTGAGGCGGTTGCCTCCGTTTTGCGGTCTACGCGGCGTGCTCGGGGAAGCCGATGCCCAGTTGCCAGCAGAGGCGGCGAGCCGCGTCGGGTTCGATGAGGTGGTCGTTGAAGACGAGGCGCCGCACCGCGCGTTCCAATTGCTGTTTCAGAGCTTCATCCATGACGCGAGAGAGGCTCGCGGAAAGGAAGAAGGATACGAGATCAGGCGAGGCGTGGGACCTCCGGAACGGGCTTGAAGCCGATCATCGGCACAAGCTCGAGGTACTTCTCGCGCACTTGCTGGGGCGTAGGGACGAAGTAGTGTTTGCGCGCGTCTTGAACCGCGTCGCCGCGGAAGTGTTTGGCCCATGTATCGGGGACGTTGTGCATCATGAGGAGCTTCTCGCCGAAGTGCCGTTGGCAGTGGGCCGTCCACCGCTTGAGCGAGTCTTCGCGATCGCCGGGCCTCATGAGGCCGAGGCGTTCGCAGTCCTTGTAAAAGAACGTCTCGTAGAAGTCGGCACGCAGCTTGCACGCGTCATTCCGGTTCAATATCGGGTTGCCGTACTCGGTCAGCCAGAGCGCACTCGTGGTGGGCTTTCCCTCGGCGTCGCGCTTGACGGTAGCTTCCCACCAAATGAAGTACGCAGTGAGGATGGGCTTGAGCTCGGCGTCGACGACACTCGTACGATTGCCCTTGCGCTTGTCCGTGGGGCCCTTCACGTCGGGGATCGTTACGAGAGACGTGTCCTCGGTGAAGCTCGTATAGCGGTCGAGGAGGAGCATCTCGTTGGGACGAAACCACCACTTGGCACTGCAAGCGTAGAAAGCGCGGTTGCGCGGGTGCGCCGTCCCATTGACGAGGAGGCGCATCTCTTCGACGCTAGGGTTGCGGCGCTTCTCGTGGTGGCCCGGCTCGGGCTGGTCTTCGCGGTGTTCGCTTACGATGTCGCGAACGAAGTTGGACTCGATGACGCCCAGGCGCGTGAGGAACTTGAAGAAGCGGTTGAGCGCGTTGAGGCGGTGGTCGAGAAAGCTGGGCTCGAAGAGCGTGCAGCCCGAACAATCCGACTGGGTAGCGAGTGCGGCGGGCTTGAGGCCGATCCAGACCTTCTGCTTGCATTTGGCAGTGGGGTCGCCGAAGAAGTTGGCGGTTTGGAAGAAGCGGCAGTAGTTGCTCTCGATGAAGTGAATGTAGTCCCAGACCATTTCCTTCGTCCAACGCCGCGCCGGGACTTCTGTCCCGTCGACGTTGCGGAAGTAGAGGATGGCGTTCTTGAGGCTCGCCGAGTAGTGTTGGATCGTGGTGGCCGCGATCTTGCCGACGCTGCTGCGTTCGAACTGCGCGAGCAGGTCCGCGTTAGTCGCGTCCTTGGAGAACGTCGCGCGGACCGCGACGGTCTGTACGCGCTGCCGCGCGCGGGGGTCGAGACTCACGCTTCGGCCCTCCTTGCGGGTTGGGCGGTGAGGTCGGGCGCTTCGCCGGTCGAGGCAGCGAGGAGGACGCGAAGGTCCTCGCGCTGACGGAGGAGGTTCTTGTTCTCGGCGCGGAGCTCTTGGATCTCCTGGTCGCGCGCTTCGAGCCAGCCGCGCGTCTTCTCGAGGTCCTTCGAGATGTTCTCGACGTAGCCGGGCGGGTAAACGTTGCCGCCCGTGGCGTTCGCGAGCATCTGGAGGAGCCACGCGTTGAAATTCTTCGGGTAGCCCATCGCCGCAGCTTGGGCATGAAAGTGTTCCTTCTCGGCTTGACTGCGGAAGTAGAGGCTCACCGTGTGGGCTCGCCTGGCTCGCATGTATGCGGCGCCGTCAAATACGGACGCCGTTTCTGGGGTCGTCATCTGGGCTCAGTCCTGTGCCGATGACGGACGAGCCGGGGCAGTGACCGGTCGGAGGGGTCAGGAAGGGGCAACATGGGCCCGTCGTCTCCCTCGGAAAGGAAGAACGATGGGACGTGTTGGCTCCGTTTCCCGACCGGTTAATGACCGGTCAACGACCGGTTGTGGCCCCAGAACTTGGCACGGAGTGGCGGGTGGAAAACTAGTTCCTTGGGTCTGTTGCGAACGGAAGTGGTCCGCCCACAACGAAACTCTGGGGGGTAAACCCCCCAGACCCCCCTTTTGTCCACGCTAGCGGCGAGATCCGCGTGACGGTCTTCACCACCGCTGCGCCGCCGGGCTACTCGGCGTTCCCATCCTAAGGTGAGGCCCCAAGTCGCGCGACCGCGCTCAGCGCGTCGCCATCGAGTGAGAACGAGTCCCAGGCGGATCGCTTAGCGCCGAGCTTGCGGTAGAACTCCTGCGCGTCCGTGTTCCAATCGAGGACGACCCACGACACGCGCGGGCAACCACGCGCAGTCGCCTCCCGCGCGACCTCGTGCATGAGTAGGCGGGCTACACCTCGGCGTCGCGCTTTCTGTGTCACGAACAGGTCCTCCAAGTAGAGGACGCTCTTCGCGAGGAACGTGCTGTACGTTTCGAACACGATAGCGTAACCGACGGCGATGCCCGCGTCCTCCGCGAGGAGAGCATCGTAGCGCTTGCCGAGGTCGGCGGCGAGCCGCGCTTCCGCGTCAGGCGTGGGGCCCGCGAGCTTCTCGAACGCCGCGAGCTCCTGCAGGAGCACGACGAGGCGCGGCATGTCGGCGCGCGTGGCGCGACGGACGGTGAGCGGCATGGCTCGTCACACTAGCCGCTTCACGTTGTCTTCCGCGCGCTTGCACAGGGGGCTGTCGCGTTCGAGGTAACGGTTGATGCCGATTACGGCGATCTCGCTGCCGTACTCCGCGATGCGCCGCGTGCTCCACGCGACGGCGCGCAGCGAGGCAACGAGCGCGGGGTCCTCGTGCTTCTTGAGGATATCAGTGAGTATCTCTTCTTCGACTCGCTCGACCTCAGCACCAGCCTCGATGGCTTGGTTGGCGAGCTTCAGGTCGTGGGTGAAGATGCACGCGAGGGCGTCGGCCACGATGCGCGCGGCCACGTCGCTTGCGCGTTGGAGCTTCTTCACGAGTGGGGCTTCGACCTCTGTGCCGCTGGCGAGGATGTCGAGCACACTGCGCGCGATGTTGTCTGCGTAGTCAGCGACGTGCTCGAGGTTCTTGCAGATGAGGCGGTTGCCCACGATGGGGAGTTGTTGTTGGAGCCCGATCTGTTCGGCGACTTGTGGGTCCACTTGCGCCGTGAGGATGAGGCGCAGGGCCAGCCAGTACACCATGTCGGCTTCGTCCTCGCGCCCGCGCGCGTCCGTGGCGAGCTGGGGGTCGCGTTTCACGAGCGCTTCCATGGCTTCCTTCTGCATCGTGGCACCGATGGTGTAGAGCCGCTTGATGACGGACTCCATGGGGAAACGCCCCGCGTCGATGCTGCATTGCAGCTCGATGGTGTCGCTCGTCTCAAGCATGATGCCCAGGCCCATCAGGTTCTTCACGGCTTCGCGGACCTCGCGGATGTGCTCGCTCTTTATCCGCGTCTTGCTTTTGATGATAACGTGGTCGCGGCCGATGACGTAGTTGCCAACGACGATGCGGCCCAGCATTCCCTTGTCGGTCGCGAGGTCCGAGTTGACGATGTAGATCGCGTCGGAGGCTTTGCTTGTCCCGGAGCCGCTGGGTGTGAGCTTGAGCGAGCCGTCCCGCATGTCCTCGAACATGATGATCGCGCCCTTCTCTATGCCGAGCTTCTCGACCCAGTCCTTGGGCAGGGAAACGCTCAGCGTGGAAGTGCCCACTTTCTGGACCTTTCGACTATCGATTGGCACAAACAAGCCAATGGGCTGTAATTACTTGAAGGCTTCCGTATATATCCGGGATTTTCGTGACATCATCCCGGGAACCCTTATCGGGCGACTTCAGCCTCGCCGCGTCCGTGCGGTGGGTCCTTGCCCTGGTCCTATTGCTCTTCGTGAGCGGGCCTTCACTCGCGGCCCCACCAGGCGGAGTGGGCCGGCCAGTCGCTATCCTCGTGTTCGCTGAGGAGAACGCGACTTCGCCCTCGACCGACTTGCGTGGCCTTCCCGCGACGCGAGTGGACGGCATCCTCCTGGCGGACAGCGCGCCAGAAGGCAACCCCGCGAGCGCTTTCGCGCACTTCCGCGAACTGCAACGCCTGCTTGGTGAGCGCGAAGCCACTGGCGCGCCGGTCACGCTCGAACTCGCTGGTATCCTCCGGCACGGCACGCTCCGCGTCGAAGTGAACGCGACGGCCACTCGCACGCTCGGGAACGTCACGGTCCACATCGTGCTATTCGAGGACGGCGTGAACGGTCAGCGCTTCGTCGTCGTCGGTGAGGACGTCGCGCCAGAGTCAGGTGAGCTTCCCCTCGCGTTCTCGCGTGACATCCAAGCGATCGGCGACGCATCGAAGCTCGGCGTCGTCGCGTACGTCGAGGTCCAAGAGTCCGTCGCTACGTTCCAGCGCGGCGAGGTCGTGCAGAGCGCAGTGTGGAGCGTCGGCCAATCCAGCACGACGCGGCAATCCACGAAGTCAGTGCTCGTCGAGCACGCGACCGCCTCGTGGTGCGAGCCCTGCCGCCCAAGCGATGAAGCGATCGCGCTCCTCGCTGGCGCTGGCGCCACGCCCAGGAGCAGTTACGCGCTTGCGCCCACACCACTCGCCATCGCTGGGCTCGTCGCGGGCGCCGCGATCGGCATCGTCCTCCTAAGGAGGCGTCCCGCGTGACGCTGGGGCTCATCCTCCTTTGGCTCTCGCTTGCCTTCGGCGCTGCGTCGTTGTGTGCCACGTGGCGCTGGCCCGCCGCGGCGCGGCTGCTATCGCGCGCCCACGCAGGCGCAGTCATAGGGGCGTTCGTCCTCCTCGTCGTGGCGTTCCTCACGACGGACCTCTCGTACGCCTACGTCTGGGGGCACACGCGCGCCGACGCGCCCCTCCCGTACAAGCTCGCGGGCGTGTGGGGGGGCGAGGACGGCACCGTCCTCCTGTGGAACGCGGGCGTCGCCCTGTTCGTCCTGCTCGTCCAACGCGCGAAGGGTGCCGTGCACGCGCGAGCCGCGCTATCGTTACTTGGATTCTCCGTCGCCCTCACGCTCGTCCAGCTCGCGTCTGGTGCATTCTCTCCAAGCGATGCGCTCAGCCTCGCGTCGCACCCTGGGGGCCTCGGGCTTGCCGAAGTGCTCCAGACGCCGCTCATGGTCATACATCCGCCGATCCAATTCGTCGCGTACGCCCTCATGACCGTGCCAGCCGCATATGCGACCGCACTCTTCACAGCGACCACGCGCGACGAGGAGGACGCGTGGATCTCCCCCGCGTACAGGTGGGCTCGCGTCGCGTGGCTCCTGGCGACTGTCGGCCTGGGCCTGGGCGCGCTCTGGGCCTACTATGTGCTATCGTTTGGCGGCTACTGGGCGTGGGACCCAGTGGAGACGTCGAACCTCCTTCCTTGGCTCGCGTTGACCACGTTCCTTCACGCTGGCAAGCATCACGAGAAGTTCGGCGACCACCCGCTATCGTCACCGCTCCTCGCCGTCACGGCATCTCTCCTCACTCTCTTCGCCACCTTCGCCACGCGCAGCGGCCTCTGGGTGAGCGTGCACGCTTTCACGGACCCCACCGGCAACTTCGAGCCGGACGCAGCCGCGCGCCTTCTAGGCATCATCGCGGTGCACACGCCCTCACGCGCGTTCCTCGCGCTCCTCACTGCGGCGCTCTTCGCCGCGATGGCGCTCTTCCTGCGCTATCATTCGATTCGGTCGCGAGAAGGCTGGTCGCGCACGTACCTGCGTGTGCAGGCGCTCCTGCTCTTCGCGCTCGCTGGCCTGGCGGCGTTCGCCCCCGCTGTGCTTTGGTCCTGGCTGTTTGGAGCGGCTGCGCTCGCGCCATCCATGCC
The DNA here is from genome assembly GCA_041658815.1 of Thermoplasmatota archaeon. Classification (GTDB taxonomy): domain Archaea; phylum Thermoplasmatota; class SW-10-69-26; order JACQPN01; family JAJPHT01; genus JAJPHT01. The sequence goes on along the minus strand of JBAZZN010000148.1, from coordinate 724 downwards.
GTTGGGGATGGCGCTCGTGTTCTCGCTGCTGCTCGGGCTGCCGCTCCTCCAGGTCTATCTTGCGCGGGAGGAACAAGCTTCGAAGAGGAAGCTGGACGCTCGCCTCGTCATGTCCGTCGCGGTCGCGCTGTTCGTTGTCGCGACCGCCGTTGCGTTCCTTCTCAACTTGCAGGTCATCAACGGACCGGATCGCTCGGTCTTCGACGTGCGCGCCCCCATCGTCGTGCTCCCGATGGTGAGCGTCCTCACTGTGATGATGGGTCTTGCACCGTTGGGCAAGCGCGGCGCGCTCGTCCTGGCTGGCGCGGGTGCGCTGTGTGGACTCGCCGCGTGGGCGCTCTTCCCTGGAGCGCGCACGCTTGCGCTCTCCGCGCCATTCCTGGGTGCGGCCGCCGTCGCGACGGCGCTCAAGCTCGCGCACGTCCAGGGAAGGTCGGCGTCGCCGCGCCTCCGTGTCGCAGGGATCCTCATACTGCTCGCGTCGATCCTCGGCCTCGTCGAGGCTTCGAACCCGCTCACGTACGTGGCGGGCGTCAACATTCCGCCTGGTCTCAGCCTCGCGTCGGGCTTCTTGGGCGCTGCGCTCGCCACTGTGGGGCTCGTCGGCGCAGTCGCAGCGTTCCGCGCGCGTGGCCGAGCATTCGCCATTGCCGGCTCGATCTGCGCTGCGCTCGCTGTGGGTTATGGCATCGGCGCTATGATAGCACTCGCGGGGCTCGTCCTG
>JBAZZN010000147.1:0-6972 GCA_041658815.1 Thermoplasmatota archaeon | reverse complement strand
ATTCGCCCCCCGACGTTACCCTCCGCGCCGAAAGCACGGCGCCTCTGGGGGACCAAGCGTTCGAATCAGTCTTCGTCCGCGAAGAGCATGGCTCGGTCTTCGCCTTCAACCTCACCATCGACCCTGCGCCGTCCACCACGCGAGCCAGTAACATCACCGTGCGGATCGTCGATCATCGCACTGGCGACGAGGCCGTCGATGCGACGAACGCAAGTCTCGCTCTCTTCCATCGGACGAAGGACCTTGGCCGCAACGAGTTCCAGCTCACCAACCATCATGATGGCACCTTCACCGTCAGCGGTCGCTTCTTTCCCGTTTCTGGCCCATGGCGGGTCACCATCGCCGTGAACACTCCTGCGGTCCTTGCCGACAGCGTCAACGTGAACATCGACGTCAAGTAGGCACTATCTTTCGTTCCTTTTCACAGTGACACCATCAGGCTTTTACAATCCTCGAACGCTATGGTGGATGGAGGCACCACCAATGTTCCGCCCAGTCGCGATCACCGTTCTCTTGCTCGCCGCTCTCACGCCCCTCGCCATCGCCCACGAAGGAGGCGTCGCCGCCGCAGGCTTCTTCATCAGCGAAGCCGGCGTCTATGAAGAGTCCAACGGCATCGCTCACCACGGCGTGAACTGGCATTCTGGCTATCCGGATGGCGACACGGGCATCCAACGCGACCAGGTCTGCTTTGGCACGTTCACGGACGCACAGATCGTCAAGTGGAACTACGACATGAGCGGCGGCCACTTTGGCGCCGACGACGGCTCGTCCGCCTTCATCGAGAACGACGTCAACTACATCCCCTTCACGGCGGACGCCGCGGCTTTCTTCGCGGCGTACGCTAGTCTCGCCGCGTTCGACGCCGCGGAGTGCTCGGCTCTGGGTGGAACGCTCGTCCAGCCTGACCGCACCGTCGCGAGCCTGCCTTGAATCGGCAGGCCTAAGTCGGCCGGGCGTCTGAGCGGCCTACGTGCTCGTCGTCCTTGCGAGCGGAGGCGCAAGCGCCGCCCTCGCCTTTACCTCCTCGATCACAAGTGGCCTTGTCGCGCTTCTCGCAGCTATCCTTGCCGGATTCGCTTTCCGCGCCGCGCGTCTGCGCGGAAACAGGAACCTCCGTATCGTCGGAGTTGCCTTCCTCGTCTTCACGCTCAAGAACGTCTTCAGCGCGTACAACGTCCTTGCCCACGAGTATCCAGGTTGGTCGAGCGTCCCGCACGACGCCATCGAACTTGTCCTCAGCCTCTTCGACCTCATTCTCCTTGTGCTCTTGTTCGTCCCCCTGCTGCTGAGGCGGCGAGGGTAACGCATGGCCAAAACGGGCGAACCCACGAGCGGGATGCGCAAGCGCGTCTACGACGCGGTCCGCCGCTACCCCGGCATTCATTTGCGCGGCATCGAGAAGTACCTCTCCACGAGCAGCGCGCTCGCGAACTACCACCTCAAGAAGCTCCAAGACGACGGATACGTGGAGGCCCGCGAGCAAAGCGGTTACCTCCGCCTCTATCCCACAAGCAAGGGCAAGAGCGCGCGCGTGACCGAGAAGGACATCCCGCTTCTTGGGATCCTGCGCGAGGAAACCGCACTCCACGTCGTCCTCGTCCTCCTCGACAGGGGCCCCCGGACGCACACCGAGCTTACGACTGAGATCGGCGGCGCAAAGAGCACGATGAGCTATCACTTAGCCAAGCTTGGCGAAGCCGGCATCGTCGAGCGTGAGCCCGGAAGCACGCGGCTTCGCCTCCACGACCGCGAGCGCATCTACCGCCTCCTCCTCGCATACGACCCGACACCCGACCTGACCAGCGCCTTCGCTGAACTGTGGGACGATCTCTACGGTGGAAGCGAACGCTGAGGCGCGACCACCAGAACTGTTTTAACGCCAATCGAACACTTTGAGACTCCTGGGCCCACGCCCGGAGGCTCCAGACATGAGACGATCTCTCAAGCTTGCACTCGCCGTGACGCTCTTTGGCGCCTTGCACCTCCTGCCGGCGGGGATTGCACACGATGCGGCCGAGGCCAACGAGCTCGAGGTCGAGGTCCTCCGGGACGAGGACAACGAGATCAACAGCGCGCGTGGCGGCTATGACATCACCCAGGTATTCATCGGCGAAGCCCACGACCACACGATCGCTCACGGCTCCGCCGGAGACGCCGTGTACTGGCGCGCCGAACTGTATGGCGCACCAGGCAATAGCCCGCTCGCCTCGGGCGAGTGGAACGCCGTCTTCACGTTCGAAAGCCCGAGAGGTCCTATCGTCCGCAGCATCCGCACGACGGACGGCAAGACGTTCCAGACCGACTTCGATGCGCTCATCACGAATCCTGGCGACGGCGTCCTCCACGTCGAGCGCGCGATGATTGCGCTCGCGCCCAATGGGCTCTGGCCGGGGCTTGAGATCAGGGACTTCCGCGTCGAGACCTTTGTGGGCGACCAACTGAGGGATCGTGCCCCCGGCGGGACGCCTGTGGAGGGCCCCGTCGAGATCCCCAGCGAGAGTCGGAGCCTCGTCGATGCGTACAGACTCACGGGGCCCATTCGCTATGCGACTGCGAGCATCGAAGCCGCCCCAGAGGGTGCCCGACTCCACGTCACGAGTCTTCTCAAGAAGGGCAGCCAGCATGTCCACATCCACCTGCCGCAAGACGTCACCACCTCGGACCCCACGAGCGTCAGCGTCGGCCCCCGAGGCGAAGCCGTCTTCCTGCTCGCGCTTCCATCCCACCCGACCGAGTCCACGGCGTTCGATGTCACGACTGACATCGGAGGCCGGATCACGCTCCTCTTGGACCAAGCCGGCTTGCGACCGGAGAACGCAACCCCCGCCGGGAGCGGGCCGACCCGGGAAGAAGCGCGGAGCGTCCCGCTACCTCCCGCAGTGCTCCTCGCCGCTGCGTGCATCGCGAGCCTGCAACGCCGACGCGCGACGCCCTGAAGCAGATACGACATCACGAATTGCTTTAACAGTAGTCGAACCAACACGGGGGTGGCCTACACGGATGGAAGTCACCACGCGAATCGTCATTGAGAGCCTTCTCACCAGATCTCGCGCGTACCTGCCGCCCTCTGCGCGGGGCCGATCTGCGGACGCGACGAGGATGTCGCCGCAAGTGTTTAGCACAAGTCGAACACTCGCTGTCTGCCGGAGGGACGTGAGGGCGCACCTCCGCGAGCCTGGCAGGAGAACCACGAACCCCATGCACAAGATCCTCATCGGACTCGCAGTCCTGACACTCGTCGCATCAGCCGCACCCGTGGCGAGCGCGCACTTTGTCGTCTGCGGTCTCGACCCGAATGATTGCGGCGAGATTCTTCCTATCCCCCATGGCTGCCTCAACCTGGGGAACCCCAGCAAGACGGGACTTGGCGAGCCCGCAGCCAACAATTGCCCAGGTTGAGCATGCATCGGGGCATGCGCGCTTCACTGCGCGGCGCCCCATTCTACGCGCGGGCTTCCGGAGGAGACGCGCCAGAACAACGAGGAGGTAATCATGCAATCCCGAATCTTCGCGCCACGATCTGCCACAGGTCTCGTCTTCGTCTCCCTCTGTCTTATCATGAGCCCGCTCGTTCAAGCCTGGACTGAGTCCAATACCTACGACCCTACGGATCCGCACAACGGCTTCACCCTTGGTGGCACCACGATCGGATACTCAGCGGGTCTCCAGACGCCAGTGGAGTTCATCCTACGCACAGATGCCCAAGATGTCAACATCACGGTGGCGGACACGCTGGTCTCCGACCCCGCGTACTACGCCTGCGCGCGCCTCGCTGGGACCAGTACCTGTTTGGCCCGTATCGACTTCGCCCGTGGAGTCACGACCCTCACAGCAGCCACTCCCATTCCCAAGGGCAGCATCATCACGATCGGAATCTACCTTGCTTACGCAGACACGGACGGCCATACCATAGCCGGCGCAACGACTGGAACGGTTACGATCTCCTATTGAGACAGCCCCCAACGCTCAGAACGAGGAGGCCATAGCGGCCCCGACAGAAGCCGTTACCCGATCAATGCCGTGATACCCATGCAAGCACGACCACTCGCTCACCGATACGCCGTCAGCGTCGTACTCCTTTCCTTCTCCGCGATCATGTGCCCACTTGCTGACGCAACGACGGACTCCCAAGGCTACGGGGCGGAGCGGCACAACGGTTACGGCTTCACCGGGACCGTCATCGGCCACTCGGCGGCCGTCGAGACGGACGTGTATTTCATTCTGCGGGCTGACGCCAAAGTGCTCAACATCACCGTGGAGGATCAGATCATTCCCGATGTCGCCTACTACGTATGCATCCGGCCGCCTGGTGGCGGACCCTGCACGACATTCCTTGAGTTCAGGCGAGGCGTGACAAGCCTCAGCCCGGACACGCCCATCCTCAAAGGCAGCCCGATAGAGATCGGAGTCTATCTCGCGTATATGGACGCGGATGGCCGTATCGCGGGGGCGACGACCGGAACGATCAGGATATCCTATTGAGAATGGATGGAGACAGGGAGATGGCGGAAATCGAACTTCATGCGCGCACCGGTGTGCGCTCCAAGCGCCACGCGTCGCAAGGGAAGGTCTGGAAGCGACCCCCCACCCTACTCTGCCGCGGGCGCCGGCAGTAGGGTGGGAAAATGCTCTTGAGCCAGCCGCGGGGTGGATGGGCGTGGAAGTAATCTGTCGCCTTAAAGGATGCCAGTACACGATCGAACGCGAGACGCTCGACGGCGCCGCGCGCTCGCTCCTCGCGCACGTTCGCCAGAAACACCCGAAGGAATACACAAGTGGTCGCGCAAGCGTGCGCATCAGTTGACAATGCTGAGCGTCGTACTGGCGCCAGGGGCGATTGCGCTGGAATCGGCGGGCACGAGGGTGCCCGCGAAACGCGGCAGGTTTCCTGGTTCAGCTGTCGCCGCGCGAGCAATCGCATCGCTGTGCGTTCGCGGGCGGGGCAAACCTTCGGCCCGTCCCCCCAGCGCGTATTGAGATTCAAACTTAACTTGGATGAACACGATTCGGCTGCAGGTCAGCAACCTCTTTCCCGCTGCGGAGGATGGAGGCTGTGGCCACGCGGCCTCGCGTGGCCCAAAGAGGGAATCAGATGAAACTCCTCAGGTCGAAAGCTATCTTCCTCGCCATCGCAGCGCTCATGCTCATTCCCGCCTTCGGCGTCCCCAGCGCATCGGCGACGCCGATCTGGGACGTCACTCTCACGTACACGATTGACGACTCGACGGGCGGCGTCTCCTTCAGCCAGGCCGGCGCCTATGCTTCCGTCATCAACTGCAGCGTCCCCTGGAACGACGTTGGAACCACCGCCGAGGTCGTTGGGAGCCAAGCCCACCTCCAGCGCTACCGCATCAGCTACACCAGCAAGATCCTCGCGGTGGGCGAGCAAATCAACGGCCTGCTGACGGAGACGCAGTTCCAGTGCATCACTGGCGCGCTCGAACCTGCCGTCGCGGCCCCCGAACTCCTTTCACCGCCAACGTCTGCCCTCGCAGATGGAGTGTCGGCTGCTGCGACCTGCAGCCAGACGGCGGCTTCTCTTGAACTGCTGGCCCCCTTCGTCCTCTCCGGTGGCTATCAGTTCTACCCGGGATTCTCGCAAGTTTGCTGGTCCATGGGGTCCGCCGGCCTGACGACGGTCGGCAAGGTTCCCCACACGGGGCGCGCCTACGGGTACCTCTATGACTCGCAAGGCATCTACAGCAGTGCGCGCCTCGCCGCTCAGATCGGTGGCGTGTCCTGGCCTGGGACGATCGATGACTGCAACTACTTCATCCCGATCAACCGGGCGTGGAACCTCGGCGTCCACAGCTTCAAGCTGGAGACGAAGCCCATCTGCCTTGTCACCTCTAGCGCAAAGGTGACCCCATCGGGGCACTACTGGATTGAGATTAAGCGCGCCTGAGGTGCCGTTATGGGGGCGAGGTATTCTCAGCGGGCCTTCGCCGCGGCCATCATCATGATAGCAATTAGCAGCGGCTGCGTCGGCGAGAAGACCTCGTCCCTACAGGGCGGGGCGCAAGAAGCCGCTTCGCCCATCCTTTTTGAATGGAACTGGACGGTCGATGCCAGTCTTGAGACTCAGCAGGGGTTCCCGGTTTTCAATCCCACTCATTTTGTCGTGACGGTCACCCCGGCCGGGGCATTGCCCTCCTGGTCGGTCGAAGTGCGGTCCGCAGAGAACCGCTCATCTTACTACAATGAGGCCTGTGATCCGCAGGCGGGATGCCGCGTTTCACAGGATGCTTCCGAGCTTCCGGCTGGATCTCACGGAGTAGCTGTCAGCGCGACAGGCCAAGGCACGCTGCACGTCCTTATCCGGGCAAGCGCTGCCGCGGCCACAAGCACGACTTCGCAAGCGCCCATCTTTGAAGAAGTCACGCTTCGAGAGACGGGCGGATTGGGAACTGATCGGCCTCGAACACAGGGCAACGTGAAGGGTTAAGTCATGCTTCCACGTTTATCCGCCGTGTCGCGTGTGCAGAGAAGGACTCGCCCCGCCCGGAGTAGCGGGGCCATTAGTGTCGCCCTCATGCTTCTCATGGCACTCCCTGTGGCCCTCTCTCAAGGTGCAGCGACGAACCATTCGCCCGTATGGATCCTGACCGACCCGGAAGGTGACTTGCGCTTACCCACCGGCTCCGGTGTGGGTATTGCTAAGGATGGTGCTGATCTGCGTGCGCTTAAGTTGGAGCGTGTAGCAACCGACGTGACAAACGTCACGATCAGTCTCACAAACCTCGCCGCCCCGTATCCGCAGCTCCCTGCGCCGGTGTGGCAACAGGTTAGACACATCTTGCGATTCTCGACGCCAGAGTGGAAAGTTCTCGTGGATGTCACAATCACGGAGGGAGATGTGCCTACCGCCTACGTGGACGTGTTCGTCCTGAACGATTATGCAGCGTTCTGGTTCGGTTTCCCGGGGGAGATAGCAGAATCCGACGTGACGTTCCAGTTGGGAGGTTTCTT
>JBAZZN010000146.1:0-7005 GCA_041658815.1 Thermoplasmatota archaeon | reverse complement strand
CCCGTTGCGGAGGTGCGTTCCCCATCCCCAAGGCGGGGACCATCGAAACACACGTCGATCACACGCAAACAGAAGAAACTGCGCGACACACTATCATCGTTGAAGCCGACGACGAAGCCACCCTCGCCCTCGTGGCGGACGTGGCGAAGAAGATGGGCGCCCGCGTCACGGCCGCCAACGCTCGAGGTGAGTAGCCTCTGGCGGCGATAGCCGGACGCGTCACGCCCCCTGCGCTCGTCGCGCGCTTGACGACGGCGGGAGTCGCGCCGCAACGAGTCGAAGGCGTCACCTTCTGGGAATACCTCCGCATGGATGAACTGCCCGACTACCGGCCCGACAGGGACGGATGCCGGCCCAAGACGGCCCACAACTACGACCGCAGCCTGTTCCAGATCTACAAAGAGATGGGACACCAGCTGCCGCGCCGTCACCACATCAATGCCATGCGCGAGGAGGGCGTCGAAACGCCGCCGCTCCCGTGGGAGACGACGCCGCCCGATTGGGCCGCGATCCTCCGGTGGCGCGACTCGAAGCGCAAAGAGACGCTTCGCGAGCAGCGCAAGGGCCTCCTCTGGCTCGCCTCGTACTGGGGACAAGGCGAACACCTGCCTTACTTTTTGAAGGCAACGTGGGCCACGGCGGAGAGCGTCAACCGCGCTCAACAAAGCGGCGACATGGAGCAGTATGAACGGTTCCTCGACTTGCCGGACAACATGACCAAGCTCCTCGGCGCATCGCCGTACGAGGACCGCTTGGTCGCCAGCAAGATGAGACACAGCCGCAAGCTGCAACGCGTCGCGCGCTACAAGGACAGGCTCTGGCGCCACATGGTCTTCGCGCTCTTCTACACGGGCGCTCGGATCAGCGAAGCCGCGACGTTGACCCTCGGCATGTACCAGCCCGCAAAGGGTGGCATCCTCGGGTGGCCGCAGCCCAAGAAGGACTACGCCACCCGCGACGTGATCCTGCCCGAGGAATCCTGGCTGTGGCACTCGAAGGTCGACCCGAGCTTCGACTGGTATCTCACGCATGTGAGGCCCGTCGTCGCAAAGACGACGAACCCGGAGGACCCGCTCTGGCTCAACAGCAAGGGCGAGGCTTTCACCATCAACGGCGCCAGGAACTTCGTGCGGGAAGGCATCGCCATCGCCCTGGGAGGCGACGGCAGGGGCCCCCACAGCCTCCGCAGGGGCTGTGCCACGTGGCGCTACCACTGCGGCTGGGACGTCGAAGAGATCCGACTCCTCCTCGACGACACGGCCGCCGTGGTCGAGACCAGCTACCTCAACTGGAACTGGCTCAAGGTCAAAGGCCGCACGAACCACAGGACGCCCACCCGGACGCCTGCCGCCAAGCTCCTCAGGAGCGCCGGCAAATGGAACAACCGAAGCCAGATTGAAAACGGGCGAACCCAGGTTGAATCTGGGTTCAAATACCCTGAGAGGGGGCGAGTTTCTGCTCCCCGGATTCTCCTCTCAACTGAAAGCGCCGCCTCACGGATTTGAACCGAGGACCTTGGGATTAACAGTCCCACGCTCTACCAGCTAAGCTAAGGCGGCAAATGCTGGCCCATCCCCGTGGGGGCGGACGCGCCGGGAAAGCTAGGCCCCTTTAAAAAAGTTCGGGGGGGCCCCTTATGGTTTCGGGCTACCGCCCATCGTTGCCTTGCCAGTGCCCGTGCGTCCATCGTTGCCTTGTCGGGACCCCTGCGGTCGCTCACTCGCGAGCAGCGAGCCGTCGTCACGTGTGGCGCGCACGCGGTCGCGGTGCACGCGGGTGCTGGGACTGGGAAGACGCTCACCCTCGCGCATCGCGTCGCGCGGCTGGGGGCCGATGCGCGCTCGCAGTCGCGCTTGCTCGTGGTCACGTTCACGCGTGAGGCCACCGCATCGCTCCAGCGGCGCATCTCGATCCTGCTGGGGCGCGATCATGGGGTGCGAGTCCTCTCGTTCCACCAGTGGGCCGCGCGCGAGCTGCCGCCTGAGGAGCGCCGATTCCTTGGCGAGGGCGAAGCGCACCGCATCATAGAGTCGCTGCTGAAGCGTGAGCCCATGCTGTCTCGAGCACTGGGCAGGGAGGACGCCGTCTCGCGCGCCCAGTCGTTCTTGGGCTTCGTGAGGAATCGGGAACTGAGCGTCTCGGAGGCGGTGCGTGGCCCCTTCGCGCCCCTCGCGGCACTGGAGGACGCCCTCGTCGCGCTCCAAGCGTCCTACGAGGAGAAGAAGGGCGGGCGCCTCGATTACGATGACGTGCCCATCGCGTTCCGGGACCGGCTTCGCGCGCCAAGCGAGCGCGCCCGCGTCGCCGGAGCGCTCGACCATCTGCTCGTGGACGAGTACCAGGATGTGAACGGCGTGCAAGCCGAGACAGTGCACTTGCTCACGGTGGGTCGCGCCGCTCCAGACGTGATGGTGGTGGGCGACGCGCGCCAGTCCATCTACGGCTTCCGTGGGGGCTCGCCCACGCATCTCACGCGGTTCCATGAACCGTATGGTGGGCGCGCCCGCGTGCTTGGCTTGACCACGAACTTCCGTGCGGTGCGCCGACTCGTGGACGCGGCGAACCTGGTCGAGTCCGGATCGTTCCCGATGCGTGCGGCGCAACGTGCGAGGCTTGGCGTCGCTCCTCACCTCGCGTCGTTCGCGGACGGTGCGGCGGAGGCCCGCAGCGCGGCGGACGGGGTCGAGTCGCTCCTTCGTGCTGGCGAGGACCCATCCGGCATCGCTGTCCTTGCTCGCGCCCGCTTCCTCGCGCAGCCGTACTGCGAGGAGGTGGCTGCGCGGCTGCGTGAGGACCAGTGGCTCTTGGAGAACGCTCCAGCTTGCACCGCTTGGCTTGACGGGACCGACGCCATCCCGGCCGTGGTCGGCCGCGTCCTCGCGCGCCGCGAGCGGCAAGGTGTGCCCATGCGCAGGCTTGTTTCGCGCATCGCGGCGCTGCGTCCCACGGTCGGCCTCGACCGGGTGCTCGTGCGGACCATCCACGCTGCGAAGGGCCTGGAATGGGATCACGTGCTATTGCTTGGCGCTCGTGAGGGCGGACTTCCAAGCGAGCAGGCGCTGCGAGCTCCTGGAACCGTTCAGGGAGATCTGCTCGCGGAGGAACGGCGCTTGCTCTACGTCGCGATGACGAGGGCCAGGAAGTCGTTCACGGTTTCTTGGGCGGGGCGCCGATCGCGTTTTCTCTTGGCGCTCGCTGGGGGAGAACCGACTTCAGGAGAAGCGATGGGCGAGACGCTGGGGAAACCCTACTCGGGTTCCCCCAGACTCCTTCCCAATGCGCGGATACGGATTTGAACCGTAGAATCCCTAAAGAACTAGCCCCTCAAGCTAGCACCGTTGGCCAGGCTTGGTTATCCGCGCGAATGAGCCTCCCCGAGGGCGGGAGCATGCGTGCAGAGGACTTCCTCTATTTGAAGGATACTCCGCTCATGCTTCGACGTCTCCCGTCCAGAACGCGATGGCGACGAACACCAGCGTCGCTAGCGTGACGACCGGAAGGAATGGGTATGTGTTCTTGCCGCGCGATAGGAGCTTGGCCGCTGGCCACGAAATGAGCTTGAGCGCGAGGAAGAACGCGAGCACTAGACCTGGCGGCATCAGCATCGCCGCGGCCACGCATGCGGCAACGTCCGCCGTCGCGAGGCGAAGCCACAAGCCAACGAGCTGATGCGAGAGGGTCCCGAAGATGATGACGAGGACCCACTTCACGATGAGCGGCCCACTGGGGCTCCACTCGGAGAGGTAGAACTGCAAGACGAGCAGGACGGCCGCGAAGGCCCACCACACGTCCATGAACTCGCGCTGCGCGCTGAGGTGCTTGATATCACTCAGCGACGCGACGAAGAAGCTCCCCAGCAGGAAGAAGAGCCCATAGACTTCCCAGCGTGAGAGGCCCCACTCGGTGTAGGGAAGGAAGGCTTCAAGCACCCTCTTGACTCGGGGACGGCTGGCTTGAAGGTGCCGGGATCAAACGCGCGACGACATCACGATCTCTCCGGGCCCCGTCGAGCCCCCTGCGGGCAGCATGACGCCGACGTTGAGGCTCGTGTTGATGCCGGTGTGCACGTCGTCCCCGCAGATGACGCCCAGCTTGCGGCGCCGCGAGTCCACGCGCACGCCCTCCTGCATGACGCGCACCGTCTTCCCGTCATGCCGCAGGTTCGCCACGAGCGTGCCCGCGCCAAAGTTCACGCGCTGCCCGAGCACGCTGTCGCCAACATAGCTGAGGTGCGCGACGTGCGCGCCCTCCATCAGCAGGCTCGCCTTGATCTCGACGCCGTTTCCCACCTTCGCGTCCTCCAACAGCACTGTTCCAGGTCGAAGATAGCAATTCGGACCCACCGTCACATTGCGGCCCACATAGACTGGGCCCTCGACGTACGCGCCGGCCTTCACGATGGCGCCCTCCTCGACGATGACCTTCCCGTGCAGCGTCGCCCCTTGTTCGATGCGTCCCACGCGCCGCTCGGGCAACTCGGCGAGCGCCCGTTCTGCCGCCGCGAGCAGATCCCATGGTCGGCCAACGTCTAGCCAATCGGCGACCTCGACGACGTCCCAGTGCTGCTTTGCGAAGTCCTCGTTCAGCGCGTCGGTGAGCTCCAGCTCACCGCGCACACTGGGCTTGAGGTGCTCCACGAGCGCTCCGAAGCCGGGTGGACAGTGGTACACGCCGGCGTTCGCGAGGTCACTGGGGGGTGTCGCGCTCTTCTCGACCACGCTCTCGGCCTTTCCGTTACGCAGAACGAACACGCCAAAGTCCTGAGGATTGGGCACGCGGGCCACCGCAAGGGTGCGGGGTCCACCTTGGACGATCTTGGCAAGAGCGCCTTCTGGCAACCAGACGTCCCCATTGAGCACGAGGAACGCCTCGTCGTGCGGAGGCTTCGCGGAAGCGACCGCGTGCCCCGTCCCCCGCGCCGCGCCTTGGTCCGCGTACGTCACGCGTAGGCCCCATTCCTTGCCGTCCTTCACGCTCGCCCGCACGACCTCGGCCTTGTAGTGCGTGACGATGGTGATATCATGCACGCCCGCCGCGGCGAGCTGGCGGAGCAGGCGGTGGATGAGCGGCTCGGGCCCTGCGGGCAGGAGGACCTTGGGGCGGTTCGCCGTGAGGGGGCGCATGCGCTTTCCCTCGCCCGCTGCGAGCACGATCGCTTTCATGAAGGCATCACCTTGGCGACCTTCGCCTTCAATCGTTCCAGCGCACGCTCGTCCGTCGCTTCAACGGTCACACGGACCTTCGGCTCGGTACCGCTTGGTCGCACCAGGATCCAGCCGTCATCATAGTCCCCGCGCACCCCATCGAGCAGCGTGAGCTTCCCGTCCGAGAGCGCGTCCATGGACCGCGCTATCACCGCGCTCGCGTCATCGACGCGCCAGGCGTGCCGCCACAGGGGATACCGTGGCAGCGCGGCTACTTGCGCTTCAAGAGGTCCGTGGGCCGTCACCAGGTGGCAGAGCATCGCGGCAGCGTAGGGCCCGTCGGGGCAGTAGCTCATCTCGGGGAAGATCCATGCGCCGCTCGCTTCGCCGCCCCACGCGGCGCCCAGTTCTGCGAGCTTCTCGCTCACGAACGCGTCGCCGACCTTCGTGCGGACGACCGTGCAGCCTGAGGCATCCTCGACCACGCGTGACGCATCAACGGGGCACACGATCGTCTTGCCCGCGTGGTGCTTCGCGAAGAGCACGAGCAGTTCGTCACCGCTCACGAAGCGGCCCGTGTGCGTGACAGCCATGCAGCGGTCCGCGTCCCCATCGTGCGCGAGGCCGAGGTCCGCGCCGAACGCGCGCACGGCCTCGCAAAGCGGTGCGAGGTTCTGCTCGCTTGGCTCGCTGGGCCGACCAGGGAAGTGTCCGTCTGGTTGCGCGTTGAGCGTGACGACGTCGCAGCCCAGGCGCCGCAGCATGTCGGGGGACTCGCGCGATGCGGCGCCGTTTCCGCAGTCAAGCACGACGCGGATGCGCCGCGGGAGCGTGCCGGCGAGGTCGAGGATGCGCTGTGTGTGGCGCTCGATGGCGTCGGGCAGCGTGGTCTCGCGGCCCACCGCGTCCCACGCGCACAGCGGCGGGGGCGACGAGAGCAAGCGTTCGACCTCCGTCCGCTCCTTCTTGCCGAACGCTCGCCCGTCGGGCTCCCACAGCTTGAACCCGTTGTCGGGCGCGGGGTTGTGGCTAGCCGTGATGATGAGGCCCGCATCGTAGGAGCGTGCGTTGTACGCGAGCGCCGGCGTGGGCAGGACGCCAGCGTCCGTCACGTCCGCGCCGGAAGATAGCATGCCAGCAATCGCGGCGCGTTGGAGGAGGGGCCCCGTCGTGCGCGCATCGCGCCCCACGAGGACGCGCTTGCGCATCGCACCCACGGCGCGGCCCAGCGCGAGCGCGAGCTCTGGCGTAGCCACGGTCGCGAATGGGCCGCGGATGCCGCTCGACCCGAAGGAGGGCACGCTCCTGGGACTGGTGCTCATTCGACGGTCACGCTCTTCGCGAGGTTTCGTGGCTTGTCGATGCTGCAACCCCTTTCGAGTGCGGCGTGGTACGCAAGCAAGTAGAGCGCGATGCATGCTGGGACGGGATAGAACAGCGGGTCCGCCTCGGGCACGCGGAAGACCTCGTCCACATGCTTTTCGGCGCTCGCGTCGCCCTCACTCGCGATGGCTAGGACCTTCGCGCCGCGAGCGCGCACTTCACCGATGTTGCTGACCATCACGCGGTACGTGCTATCGTTCTTGGGGAGCATCGCGACGACGGGCATGCCCGGCTCAAGCAGCGCGAGTGGGCCGTGCTTCAGTTCACCTGCTGCGTAGCCCTCGGCGTGCACGTAGCTGATCTCCTTGAGCTTGAGGGCGCCCTCCATCGCGAGGCCGAAGTTGATCTGTCGGCCGAGGTAGAACGCGTCTTTGTGCCCGTGGAAGAACGAGGTGGCAAGCGCTCTGAGGTCATCGCTTCTTTCGAGCGTCTGTTGTGCGAGGCGCGGAAGGGTCCTCATGTCGGAGGCGTATTGTTT
>JBAZZN010000145.1:0-7012 GCA_041658815.1 Thermoplasmatota archaeon | reverse complement strand
CTCTCGTCCCACGTGGCCCACCGCGTGGATTCTCGCTGCGTTCTTGGTCCGCGGCGCCGATTTCGCCGTCCGCCACCCGGGCGGTAACGTCCCGCTCGCGCTGGCCATCGCGCAGTGGGCGCTCGTCACGTGCGTGCTCGCCGCGCTCGCGCGCGTCCTCATGAGCCAGCGGATTGAGATGCGCTCGCGCGTCGCCCTGTTGGGTAGCGCGCTCGTGGGCGCCGCCCTTGGCATCGCGGGGCGCCTCGGCGCGCCCGACCCCATCCAGTTCCAGGAGAGCCTCATCACGCTGAGTCTGGGCCGTCCCGCCTTCTTCGCCATCGGCTTCCTCGTCGAGGTCCTGCTGGCTGGCGCAGCGAGCGGCGCCACCCTTCTCGTCGCCACGCTGGCCGTTCCCGCGGCACTTTCCAGAGAGATTGTCGCTACGCGCAAGGCCAGGTCGAGCATCGTCGCCGCGAAGGAGGTCGAGGACTGGGAACGTCTCCTCGAATGGCTCGCGACGCTTCCTGACGGCGCGAGCGCGAACCGGCGCGAGATCGGCGAAGCCCTCGGCATCGACCGCAGGAACGTCCAGCGCCTCGTGGACGCCGCCAACCGCGCGCCCGGCTCGCAACCCGGCCAAGATATCGTGCGCGCGTGGTTGGACCGCGGCAAGCGGAATCAACTGGAGCACCGGTACGCGCTCACGAACGTGGGACGCGTCCGCCAAGGCAGGCCGCCGTTACCAGCGCCGCTCGCCTCGGCGTTTCCGCGCGAGCCAACGACGCCGTAGTCACTGTGTCTTGTCCACCGCGTCGCGCTGTCGCTCGTCGAAGCTCAGCAACCGCGCGCCGCGCGCGATACATTCCCGGACCACTACGGAGTCCGGGAAGGAGAGAGCTGGATGGCTGCGGTAGATGGCGAGCGATCCTTGGAAGTCGCAGCATTCGCTCCATGTGACGTTCGGGAGCCGAAGCAGCTTCTCCAGCGCGTCGGCCGCGGCGCGCCGGCTGACCTTCACTTTGAGGACACCGAGCGTCTCGACGAGGATCTCCGTCGGGATGATCACTGGCGCGGCCTTGTCGAGGTCCTTCCGGGCCTCGGAATGTCGTGCATCGCTCGAATCGAACATGGCGATGAGGAAACTCGTGTCGGCGACGTGCATGTTGTCACGCGCCCGCGTTCAACGCTCGTCCGCGGACTCGGCGAAGATCTCGTCGTGGTGGTCGGCTGCACCTTGGAGATCGAACGAGGGGAGGTCCTTGACCCGCAGCGGCTCACCGTTGATCTCGAGGCGGATGCGTACCTCGTGGTTGGGCCGCAGGCCGAACCGCTGCACGTCGTCTTTGCTTAGGCGGATCCCGTAGCTGTTCCCCCATTCGAGCAGCTTCGCGCGCACCTCGACATCGCTCACGTATAACGATTATACGGCGCGGTACGTAAGGTTTCCGGCGGCGGCGAAGACGTCCGATCCCTCCATGCGTTGTCAGGTGCGAGGAGAAAACCGGTTCCGATACGTCGGAAAACCGGTTCATCGGGGGCGACTCGGCACGGAGTCGCTGGTGGAACGAGGAACTGAAGGGCCCGTTGGACAATCCCTCGCGACACGGGTCCGCGGGCGGGTGAGGAGCTGCGCGCCAGCGGCTCCATCCGAAGCACCCCCGTCGGTATCCAAGGTCCCGTTCGCCGTGGGGAGGGTGGGGGTCTTTCGATGACTGTTCTCGCCCATGCCCGCCCTCCGACGGTCCCGCCGCCCCTTCGCGGACTTCGGCTCGAAGCCGCTTGGGACGCGGACGCCGGGCAGCTCTTTGTGTGGGGGCGGATGGACGCGCCCGACGAACGCGGCTCGCCCGCGCGTACGGCTTCCATGGAGGCCGTCCGCGCCGACATCCTGGGATCCAAGCGCGGGCGGGCCGCCTCACGGCGCCTCTCCTTCCCGCGCACCAAAGCGCGCGTCGTTCCCGGCGTGGAGCTTGCTCCCCTCGACTGTCTCGCGATCCTCCCGAAGCTTTCGAAAGGGAATGCCAAGGTGGGCGCGAGCCTTGACGCGTGGGCAAGCGGCGCGCGGCTCGCGCTGGAGTTCATCGCGCGCCAGCGGTTCGTGCCCGCGCTCACGAGGAAAGGGGAACAGACCTCCGCGCGCTGGGTGCCTTTCCTCAGCGACGTGCGGGATGCGGAGCGCGTGGCGATCTTGGCGCGTTCTGCGCCAGGGAGCGCGCTGCTTCTCTCCGAGACGGACGCGGACCCCCACGACCAGGTCCTCGACTACGTGAGCGCGCTCGTTGACGCTGGCGTGCGGGACGCTTGCGCGGGGTTGGTCTTCCGGTCTCCGCGTTCGGCCCTTCCTGGCACGCGTCACTTCGTGAGCACGCTGGTTGAGTCCTCTGGCGCTCTCGATATTGGCGAGCGCCAAGCTTCCAAACTGGACGCCGCCGTCTCGTTGTGGAACGCGCCTGCGCGGAAGGCCCCGTCCGGCGTCTGCGCCGCCTTCCGCCTCGACCCGCCCTCCGGCGGCCAGGAACCGGGCATCCACGTGCCCGGGCCGCGGGACCTCTGGACGTTGAGTTATCATCTCCAGGCGCTCGACGACCCGAGCCTCCTCGTGCCCGCTTCCTCCGCGTGGGCCGATGACGAGGCGACCCGCCCGACCTTCACCCGGAGAGGTGTGCGCGACCCGCAGGAGCGGCTCCTGGAAGCGTTGGGTCACGCGGCGCGCCTCGTGCCCGCCGTGGAGAAGAGCCTACGCGAGGCAGCCCCTGAGGGATGCATCCTCTCGGCGAAGGACGCGGAGCGCTTCTTCCAGGACGCAGCACCGGCGCTCTCCGAGGTAGGCATCCGCGTCCTCCTTCCCGGCCTCAAGCCCTTGGAGCAGGCGCTCAGGGCACGCCTCAAGGTGAAGCAGACTCGGCGGCGCACGGGAAAAGCGGGCGACGCCAAGTTTGGCGCGGCCGACGTCTTCGAGTTCGAGTACAGCGTGGCGCTGGGGGACGAAGACCTCTCCGAGGCCGAGTTCAAGGCGCTCTGCGACCTCCGCGCTCCCCTCGTCCGCGTGCGCGGCCAGTGGGTCGCCCTCAACCCCGGCGACGTGGAGAAGGCACGAGCGTTGTGGGCGCAGCGGCGCAAGAAGGGAACGCTGCTCGATGCGCTCCAAGCCACCGCCGCGGACGAAGTCGCCGGTGTCCCTCTTGAGATATCACTCGACGGTAGGGCCAGCCTCGACCATCTCCTCGCCGGCACCCCGCGCCCCAACGACGCTCCGGCCTCGCCCCCCGCGGGCCTCAACGCCACGCTGCGCCCCTACCAGGCGCGGGGCCTCGCGTGGCTCCTCACCATGCGGAGGCTTGGTGTGGGAGCGCTTCTTGCCGACGACATGGGGCTCGGGAAGACCGTCCAAGTGCTCGCCCTACTGCAGCACGCAAAGGAGCAGAGGACGACGACGCAGGGGCCATCCCTCGTCGTCTGCCCCGCGTCGGTCGCGGGCAACTGGCGCCGGGAGGCGAGTCGCTTCACGCCGGGGCTTCGCGTACTTCTCCACCACGGGCCGGACCGCGGCGCGCCTGGTGAGTTTGCGCGCTTGGCACGCGACCACGACCTCGTCATCACAACGTACGCCCTCCTTCCCCGCGACATCGAGCAACTCAAGGGCGTCCGTTGGGACACGGTGATCCTCGACGAAGCGCAGAACGTGAAGAACCCGGCCGCGAAACAGGCGCGGGCGGCCCGCGCGCTACCGGGGGCACATCGCGTGGCGATGACGGGGACGCCCGTGGAAAACCACTTGGGCGAGTTGTGGTCGATCTTCCAATTCCTCAACCCGGGCTACCTTGGATCAAGCGAAGCGTTCCGCGAGGGGCTTCAGGTCCCAATCGAGCGCTACGCCGACTTGCGCGCCGAGGCACGGCTACGCCGTCTCATCGAGCCCTTCATGCTGCGCCGCGCCAAGACGGACCCGGGTGTCGCGCCTGATCTTCCCTCCAAGTTCGAGATGAAGGTCCATGTGAACCTCACGCGCGAGCAGGCGAGTCTCTACGAAGCCGTCGTCCGCGACGGGCTGGCGCGCATCGACGCGTCGGAGGGTCTCAAGCGGCGCGGCGTCGTCCTCGCCACGCTCACGAAACTCAAGCAGGTCTGCGATCACCCTGCCCACTTCCTTTCCGACGGATCGGCGCTACGCGAGAGGAGCGGAAAGCTCTCGCGCCTCGTATCTATGCTCGAAGAAGCGCTCGAAGAGGGAGGCTGCGCCCTCGTCTTTACCCAATTCCGCGAGATGGGAGACCTCCTGCGCCCCTATCTTGAGGACCGGTTTGGCGAAGAGATCCCGTTCCTCCACGGAGGCACGCCCCGCGCGACACGCGACGAGATGGTCGCCAGGTTCCAGGCCGACGGCGGGCCGCGCGTCTTCCTCCTCTCGCTGAAAGCTGGAGGCGTGGGCCTGAACCTGACTCGAGCAAGCCATGTCTTCCACTATGATCGCTGGTGGAATCCCGCGGTCGAGGACCAGGCGACGGACCGCGCGTACCGCATCGGGCAGAGGAAGAACGTGCAGGTCTGCAAGCTCGTCTGCATCGGCACGATCGAGGAGCGCATCGACGAGATGCTCGAAGAGAAGAAAGGCCTCGCCGGGCGCATCGTCGGCACAGGCGAGCGGTGGATCACAGAAATGAGCACGAGCGATATCAAGGATCTCTTCGCCTTGCGGCCCGATGCCGTCTCGTGGGACGAAGGGGGGGCCTGAGGTGGGGTACGGCTGGGGCGGCTATCCGAAGTACACGCGCACGCCGCCGCGCGCCGTGAAGGGAGGCGGCATCCAAGCGCGAGCCACGCGCGGCGACATCGGCGAAACGTGGTGGAGCCGCCAGTGGGTCGGAGCGCTCGAACGGGTCACCGACGCAGCGCGCCTGGGCCGGGGACGCAGCTACGCTCGACGCGGACAAGTGAGCAAGCTCACCGTCACCGACAAGGGTGTCGCGGCCAAGGTGCAAGGAAGCCGCCCCAAACCGTACGACGTCACGATCGAGCTCAAACCCATCGGTCCCAAGGGGTGGGAGCGCGTCCTCGACCAGCTCTCGTCGCGCGCGAGCTTCGCCGCGTCCCTGCTCGCTGGCGAGGTGCCACACGACGTCGAGACCGCGTTCCAAGCCGCCAATGAGCACCTCTTCCCGGCGAGCGCCAAGGACTTTTCCACAGAATGCTCGTGTCCCGACTCGGCGAACCCCTGCAAGCACGTCGCAGCCGTCCACTACCTTCTCGCGGAGCGCTTCGACGACGACCCCTTCCTCCTCTTTCTCTTACGGGGGCTTCCCAAGGAGGACGTCTTGGGTGCGTTGCGGCGCAAGCGCAAGTCGCCCGACAAGGATCATGATAGCTCGCCCGAGCCCACCCGCACCCTCGCCCCTTCTACGCCCACGCTGCCCCGCCCCCTGTGGGAAGCTGCGGAAGACGCAGGGACTCTGCGCTTCCGCATGGAGCCACCGGAGTGCAACGCTCTCATCCTCAAAGCATTGGGGGCACCTCCCGGCTGGGACGCACAAGCTCAACGCGCCCTCGAACGGGCGTACGCTCGTGCGAGCGCGTGGGCTCTCCAACAGGCGCGGCAAGAGTAGGTGCAAGTGGGCACGGGCCACGCGCGGCGTGCGGCAAAGGGACCCCGAGCATAGATCCGATCGGACCAGCGGGCACAGTCGCCGCCATGAAACCAGTTCCTTGAGCGCCCTGAACAGCAACGGGCTGAGGCGAGAACTCTGGGGGGTAAACCCCCCAGACCCCCCCTCAGAACCCAGGTTGGTACGTGCTCACGACGATGACGTCGCGCACCGACTTCACGTTCTCGAATGGGAAGACGACGTAGCCGCGCGCGTCACGCTTGAAGAGGCGGGGGTCCACGTCATCCGCTGGCTCCACGAGGACCTCGCTGAGGTCGCCAGTGCGCTCGTTGCATGTGATGTTGCGGAGGCGGCCCAGCATCGTTCCGTCGTCGCTCATGACCGTCTTGCCGCGGATGTCCGTCGCGAGGAGCTTCATCGTAGTGCACCCATCCCTTGGTGGTGCCACTTGACTCGATGCTGGCCTATTTAGGAGTGTGGATTTCGATTCGGCCAGAAAGTGAGGAACCCGCGCGTGCTTGCGAGGGTGCCTCTTCCCTCGAGCGCATGCACGCGCGGGTCCAGAGCAACGGGGCGCCTCGGGTCCGAATCTCGGGCCTCCCAGTCCAAGGAGGATCCGAATGCCAGATGGTTGCCGGAGCCCCCACTCGCGTCAGGACTAGATAACCCGTTTCGTGAGTGTCTATTCGCACCGCGTCGCCAAGCAAGCGTGGGGGACTTTAGAGCGAACCATCAACGGTCACGGCCGCTCCGAGGGCCCGGTCCTCGCGCTCGATGCGTCGCCGCAGTGCGATGGCCATGACGAGGAACGCCACCAGCATGGTACCGATCGCTCCAAACGCAAGCGGCAGTGCCAGCGTCTCCAAGAGAACAGCGAAGTAGTTGGGATGCCGCATCAAGCGGTACGGGCCGGTCACGATGCGCGGAGCATCAGGCAACGTGACGACGCGGATGGTCCACCGCTCACCAAGCGTCACGATGGCCCAGTAGCGGAGCGCTTGCGCAAGCAGAGCGAGGGCGAGGGCGGGCCACGTCCACCAACCCGCTCCGGACCAAGGCGCGGCGATCGCTTCGATGGGGAGGAGGACGAACAAGAGGACTTGGCCAGCAAGGATGAGGCCGAAGCCGTCCTCGCGCGCGAAGATGGCGCCACGCGCTCGCAGCACGCGCACGTGCTTGCGGTGCAGGAGGATCTCGGCGAGCCGCTCTGCGAGCACCAAAGTGATGACGACACCCGGCAAGAGCGCGCTGACCGGCATGCGGCGCTCACCCGTGCAGCAGCGCGAGTTCGCTCGTGAAACCAGGGCCCAACGAGGCGAGGAGCGCGGTCTCGCCAGCGCGCATGGGCCGCTGGAGCGATTCTTCCAGCGCGAAGAGCACCGTGGGGCTCGACATGTTGCCGTACTCCATCAGGGCGTTGCGCGCCGTCG
>JBAZZN010000144.1:0-7033 GCA_041658815.1 Thermoplasmatota archaeon | reverse complement strand
CAGTGCGCGGGCCGAAGGTCGTACGCGGTGCAGCTGCGCGCGGAGAGCAGCGCGCAGGCGCCGCATGTGTTCTGGAGCGCGAGGTACGTCCGGTCGCCGCCAGCCGCGAGCGGGACGGGGCCGGGTCGGAATCGCTCCCGAAGGAGGGCGAGCTCGCGCGTGCTGACCTCGGGCTGGAACGTGCAGCAGAAGCCACAGCCGTCGAGGCACTGGAAGGCAAGGCCCGCCAGTTGGTGCGTGTCCACGGTTCCTCGAGCCTGGTCCCTTGTCATCAAGGTTCGTCCAGGCGCGCTTCCTCTCGTCAGATGGCCGATCAACCCGGGCGACGCAGCGTCACTAACAGGACGCCGAGGACGGACGCGCCCGCGCCTGCGAGGTGGAGCGCCGTCAGTGGCTCAGCCAGCAAGAAGTGCCCAAGCGCCGCGCCCACGAGTGCGCTCGTGCTGAAGATCACGGTCGTCCGCGCCGCGCCCAAGTGGCGCAGCGCGACGTAGAAGATGACGCTCGACGCCGCGACGCCCACTAGTCCTATGAGGCCCGCAAGCGCCCAATCACGCGGCGTGCCGCCGGGCGGGCCCGCCAGCAGGAGCGCGACGAGCACGACGAGCGTGCCGCCCACGAGCGTCTTCCATGCGATCAGCACGCGTGGGTCGTAGCGCGCGGCAAGCGGTGTGCTCGCGGTGTTGTCGATCCCCCAGCCCAGCGCAGCGAGCGCGACCAGCGCCGCGCCAAGGAGGCTTGACGCGCCCTCCCGCCCAGCCGCGAGTGACACGAGCACGGCGCCCACCGTGATCGCGGCGAGGCCGAGTAGCTCGTGGCCGCGAGCGCGCTCACCCAAGAACCTGAAGGCGAGGATGCCGGTGAACACCATCTCAAGGTTCAGCAGGAGCGACGAATCGACCGCGCTAGTGCGGGAGAGACCATAGAAGAGGAGGATGGGCGCGGCGACGGCACCTGAGAGCACGACGATGGCGAGGCGCGGCCGGTCCGCGCGCTGGACCCGGCCATGCCGCAGGACGGGTGAGAGCGCGATCCCGCCGATGACGTACGCGAAGGCGGCGACCCAGAGCGGCTGCAACCCGTTCGTGATGGCGACGCGCGCGGCCACGTTCACGGAACCGAACGTGAGCGCGGCGAGCAAGGCGCATGCGATGCCAAGCGCCCGGTTCTGCACGCTGCGTGAAGCGCACGCGTCCCGCTTGAAAGCTCACCACTGGGGCGGCGGTGTGGGGGGACTGGGCGTCGCGGGGGGTGCGGCGGCGGCCTGCGTGGGTTTGGGCGGCACGATGATCCACATCACGATGTACGCGATGAGGCCAGGGAAGATCGCGGTGAAGACCCAGAGCAGCACGTACACCACGCGCACGACGGTGACGTCCGCGCCCAGGTACTCGGCGAGCCCCGCGAGCACGCCGCCGATCATGCCCTTCTCCACGTCGCGGTAGAGGCGCTTGGGCTCGGTCACTAGGAACGGCACGCCCTCCGGGTTCTTCAATTCGCGTGGCCAAGGGACGACGAGGCCGGTGAAAAACCCAGTTTGTCGGCCATGGCCGAGTCGAGCCCGGGTTAATTGGTCCCCCTATGGCATGTCTCGCCAAGACCCCAAGACCCCAAGAAGCGAAAGCGGGGACGGCTCTTCTTGGGTTCTTGGAGTCTTGGCGTGATCTTGCCGGGAGCACAGGGTTCGGCGGCGCCGGCGTGGCGAGGTTCTTCACCGGGCTCGGGACGACGGCAAGAAACTCGGCCGCCCCCCGGGCCCTTCCCCATGCTCCCGAAACCCTCTTCTACGTCGGCCGGCGTGGCCGCTCGCGTGGCCAAGCCGAAGCGTGAGGACGCCGCATCAGCAAAGGACGGCGACTACGAGTTCAAGCTCCCCGCGTTCGACGAGAAGGCGTTCGTGCGTCGTGAGGTGCTCAGCGCCCGCGCGTCGTTCATCACCGTTGGGCTGGGCCTCGTGGCCGGGATCCTCGCCACCGTCGTGCAGCGCATCGCGGGCCAACCCCTATGGTACTACGGCTGGGTCCCGCTCATCGCGTCGCTCTTGGTGCTGCGGCCGCTCCTCCAACGCATGGACTTCCCCGAGGATGTCACGGCACCCAAGGCCATCTTCGGGTCGCTATTCATGCTGTTCTTCACGGGCCTCGCCATCTGGGTCATTGGCGTGAACTTCGCCTAGAACTCCCAGCTCTTCTTCCGGTTCAGATGATCCGTGAGCAGCTTCGCCGTGTCTTCCTGCACGACGTCGAGCCCCGCGAGCACTTCATAGCCTTGGCGTAGCGCCTCGTTGAGGTGCTTGCCAACGTCGTATTCGAGCAAGCGCTCGCGGAGGAGCTGGTCCGCGCGCCGGTGCTCTCGAAGCCGCTCGACCTTGAGGCGACCGTCCTCCTCGTACACGGGAGAGCGCGCGTCCTGGTGCTCCGCCCACGTCTTGCGGAAGCGCTCCGCGTGCTCGCGCGACTTGACGGGGGGTCCCACGTGCGTCACGGTGTCCGAGATGCGGATCCGGGGCAATTCCACGAGCACCCTGACCTCGCTGCCGACCTGCGTCGTCGTGCGCCTGACTTCGAACCCGTGCCGCTCCAACAAGCGCGCGATCGACGCTGCGGCCTTGCGCGTCTGATCATAGAGGTGGTCCTCCAGCACGCCGGGCGACCGCGTGCGGATCAGGATGAAGTCCCCGCGGCGACGCCGCAGGAGCAGCTCGAGTTCGTCTGGGGGAAGCGGCACTAGCTGGCGGGGAAAGAAGAACGAGAGCGACTCGCGCCGCAAGTACGCGCGGCACGCCTCGCTGAACAGCGCGAGAGTCTCGGGGCTCACGGCGCTTGCGACGTTCCGCTTGGTATCAACGGGGTCAAGAAAGACGAGTGGGTCGTTGAACTTGGGGTTGCCTTCGAGCGCATCGAGCACTAGGAAGGTGCCAGGCTTCCAAGCCGTGCCGGCCTTGATGACCCCAACGAAGCTGTCGAACTTGAGAACGAGGATCTCGCAGAGGTACCCGCTGAAGCCGTGCGTCTTGGCTTCCGCGCCGTACACGCCCGTCCCCTTCATGAACGCTTTCAGCAACCGCACCTGGTCGCGCTGGTCGCGGTCCATGCGGTCCAACACGAACTTGGTGTGGAATGGCGTGCGGTCCACCGCGGTCATCTTCTGTGACGGGTCCGCGATCTCATAAGCAGGCACGACGTCCGCGCGGTGCCCCTCGAACGTGCCATGGATGTACGGGTGCTCCGCATACTTCTCTTCAGCGTCCTCGAGGACCGCGCGTCCTATGGCGCGGCCGATGCGCTCCAAGTCCTCGCGCGGCAGCGTCATCGGGAAAAGGACGAAGACGTCCATGTCCGGGTTCTCGCGCAGGTATGTGTCCTTCGCGACGCTGCCCACGAGCAATGGCTTGCCCTGCACGCCCATCACGTCAAGCTGCTGCTGCACGCGCGCCACCAGCCTACCCGCCGCCACGGTGACGGCTTGCGCTTCCTCCGGCGTGGGCTTCACGCGCTGGAGCGCGAGGCGCTCGGTGTTGATGAACCGCGAGATGAACACTGCGAGGAGCCCCGCGATGAGCACGCCACCGATCACGTCCACTACCCAGTGGATGTTGAGGTAGAGCGTCGCAAGGACCACGCTTGCCACGTAGAAGTACGCGAAGTAACGATAGCGCCTGTTCCGAGAGAAGCGCGCGGCGTTCCCGATGAGCACGGCGAATGCGACGGGCAACGCGGGGAACGTGTTGTTCGGCGTCGTCGCGTTGTAGTACAGGTCAGTGAGCTGTGGAAAGATCTCGAAGAGCGGCGAGCGGATGCCGTTGTAGATGTACACGTTCGTCGCGGGGAAGAACAAGTAGAAGGGCAACGCGACCAGGTACGCGAGGGGGAAAATGAGGAGTGTCGCTTTGGCGGGGCGCTCCTCTTCGCTTAGGATGAACAGCAAGACGGGGAAGTACAACATCCATGGCTGGATGATGATGTACACGATGCTGAAGAAGTAGTTCAGTGGCGTGTTCCAGAACTTTGACAGCGATGGGACGAACCCGTGCTCGAGCGATGCTATCTGTGGTGCGAAGTCCCAATCGAGGAGGGACGTGACGCTCGCATCGACCTGCACGAGCAAGAGGTGCAGCACGAGCACGGCGACGCAAGCGAGGATGAACTTCCCGTACTTGTCGAGAAGGCGCCGAAGCTCCTTGCGGCCCGGGACCTGGACCTGGTCGGGCAGGAAGAGGATGAGGCCGGCTGCGATGAGCAAGGCGTTCACGAGGAGCAGTTCGGCGACGACGGGAAGAGCCACGATCAGGCCCCCTCGAGCGCCGCGCTGTGGAGCCGCTCGTAGCTGGGCCCGTGCGGGCCCAACGTGCTCTTGAAGAGGACGACCTCGCGCACGCGCTCCTCGGGCAACTCGTCACGCCCGTGCTCACGCAGGAAACGCACGACCTTGTCGAGCCCGCGCTCGGAGCGCACCCGCGCCAGCGTCACGTGCGCACGGAAGTCCTTGGCATCGCCGGGGAAGCCCGCCGCGCCAAGACGCTCGCGCGTGCGCAGCGCCAGCGCGACGATCTGCTCGGGGCCCTTCGAGCCGGCCCACACGACGCGCGGGTGACGCACGTTCGGGAAGGCTCCGACGCCTTGGAGTTGGAAGAGGAAGGCTGTCTGGCCGCGCGTGGCGTCGTCGAGCGCGGCCGCGATGCGTGGCACCGCGTCGTCGGGCACGTCGCCAAGGAAGCAGAACGTGACGTGGAGGTGCGTCGGCTCGACCACTTTGAGGTCGGCGCCCGACGCGGCGAGCCCGTCGAGCAGCGAGGCCAGAGCGGGCGATGGGCCCACCGGGACGCCGACGAACGCCCGGAACGCCACAGTCGGGAGGAGCCGACTCTCGGCCATAACTATTTCTCCCCACGTCACGACTCGCGGCCGATGCGCCTGGCGGTCACGCTGTTCCTCATGGTCCTTGCGGGATGCACGGCGCCAGCGCAGCAGGCGCCAGCCGCGCCCTCGGCCAGCGCGGCCTTGCCGTTCACGAGCGAGCCGCTCGTGCAGGACCACGACCACACCGACCGCCTCCTCCACGACGCTTCCCTCAACTTGTGGATGGTGTCGCACGTCCTTCCCTGGGGGAACGGTTCCGCGTACGGCCAGGGAAGCGTGAACGAGTTCGCTGTCAACGGGAACCGCATCTTCGTGTCGCGTTCGAACCCAGAGGGCGGCTTCGCTATCATCGACGCGAGCGACGCGGCGCATCCGAGGGTCGTCGGCGACTTCCACAGCGAGGGCGGTGCGGACATCGAAGTCACGAGCGACGGCCAGTACGCGCTCCTATCCACTCAGCGCACGACGCCTGGAACGCAGACGCTGGACAACCCACTCGCGCGCGAGCCGCGAGGCATCGCGGTGGTGGACGTCACCGACGTCGCGCGCCCCAAGCTCTCGTCGTTCTTCCCGCTCCCCACGAACGGCCCCCACACGGCGAGCTATCACCGCACGCCCGACGGAAGAGAGATCGTGGCCGTCGAGACGTATGACCTCATGACGGACCCCAGCAACGGTGCGCTTCTTGGCGCGAACCCCGCGACGCAGCGTGTCTTCATCATGCAGCTGATGCGTGACGCGACCGGCGCGCGCTTGGAGCCGCGCGGCGTATATGAAGTGACAGAGACGCCCCCCGCGGGCAAGTTGTATTTTCCGCACGACGCCTTCATGGAGGAGCATCCGGTCACGCACAAGCTCCTGATGTACGTCGCGTACTGGGACGCAGGTGTGCGCATCGTCGATATCAGTGACCTCACTCGGCCCAAGGAGATCGCGGTCTTCAACGACTTCGCGCCAAGCAAGCTCGCGCAGATGCATGACGTGAAGACGTTCCCCGCACCACTGGGCGGGCGCCACGTGACTGCGGCTGCACCCGAGATAGTGACGGCCCCCGAGTCGGGGCAGATCACGTTCCTCGACACCACGGACCCCACGAAGCCCACGAAACTTGGCCACTGGCACTTGCCTGGGAACATGACCGTTGACCAGCCGTTCGTCTTCAGCCCGCACGTCTTCGACACGAACGCGCAGGGTATGGTGGTGATCGGGCATTATCACGCAGGCGTGTGGCTCATCGACGCGCACGACCCCGCGAACGCGACTACTGTCGGCTACTACATGCCCCACGAGGAGCGCCCAGACTGCAAGTGCGCGCAGCCCAACGTGTGGGGCGCGCGCTTCTGGAACGGGTACGTCGTCGTGAGCGACGGGCCCACGGGCATCTACATCCTGCGCGCGGCTGACGGGCTATTACCTGGCGCGCCGGTCGGACGGGTCGGCTGAGGACCATGCACATGAGCACTCCCATCGACTTGCCCGCCACGCTGCACGGTGGGCAGGCCTTCCGATGGCGCCGCAGCGGGGACGAGTGGGTCGGCCCCATCGGCGGGGTCATGGTGAACCTGCGCGAGACGCCTCGCGGCATAGAAGCCACGGGACGGGCGTCGACGGCTGATATCAAGCGCTACTTCCGGGTCGAACCCGCCGACATCGCGCGCCGCAAGCGGCTCGCTCGCGACCCGGTGCTCTCGCCCGCCCTCGCGGCGCATCCGGGCCTTCGATTGCTGAGGCAAGACCCGTGGGAAGCGACGGTTGCGTTCCTGACGAGCGCGAACAACAACGTTCTCCGCATCCAAGGCATCATCGAGAAGCTCTGCGCGCGGTACGGTGACGGTGCTGTGTTCCCGAGCGCGGAGAGCCTCGCGCGTGCCCGCGAGGCGGACCTGCGAGCGTGCGGGTTGGGCTACCGCGCTCCGTTCCTCAAGCGGACGGCCCGCATGGCGCTGGACCTCGACCTGATGGCCTTGCGCGGAGCGCCCCTCGGCGAGATCCGCGAAGCGCTCCTGCCGCTGCCTGGTGTCGGGCCCAAGGTCGCGGACTGCATCGCACTCTTCAGCCTCGACGCGGACGGCGCCTTCCCGGTGGATCGCTGGGTGCTGCGGGCGATGGGCGACGCCTTCTTTGGGGGCGAGGAACCCAAGCCGAGAGACGTCGTCGCCTTCGCCGGCGCTCGC
>JBAZZN010000143.1:0-7053 GCA_041658815.1 Thermoplasmatota archaeon | reverse complement strand
GCCGGTGGGTGACCCTTTATCCCGGGCGACTAGTTTTCAGGGTGGTGAAAACTAGTCCTGGACCGGCCGACTCGGACGAATCGCCTGCGGGCGAACGGCGCTACGCGCCTTTCGTCCTCTCGCGAAGGAACGCGCGCCTTCGGCGCGCTCGCGCTGCGGCGCGTCCTTCGCGATCCGGACGAATCTGCTTGGGAAGAACTGGTTTCGCGCGCTCAAGACTCCGCATGGCGGCGGCTCTCTAAGCATTTCCGTGGCGGTGCGGTCACGCTCGCGCGCCCGTCGCGTGCTCGTCGATGAACGATTCGACGCGCTCGACGAGTTCGATCGCCCGCGTTCCGAGGGGGCTTGCTTCGTAGACTTGGCCCCGGCGGGTCTTGCCGGTGTCGAAGTAGCGTTCGAGCAGACCGTATTCATCGAGGGCGTCGAGCGCTCGATGGACTTGGGGGTCGTGCTTCACGCGCATGAACGATTTGATCTCGTGTGCCGCGTGGGGCCCCCTACGCAGGAACGAGAGAAGGTTCCGCTCTCGCTCGTGGTTGGAGTCAAGGAGCCATCGAACGGCATCGCGGAGTGGCGGATTGAGGGCCATGACACTCACTAACGACAGTGTTAGTCAACGGTCTTAAGCCTTCCGTCGAGAGTCGTCTCGCGCGTGCCGCGCGATCCCCCCGGGCTTCATCGACAAGGAGGCCGACGCTGCGGAGGCGCTTGTCGAAGCTTATCGCGAAGATATCGTGGTCGCGCTCCTTGGTCCAGCTGAAGACGCGCACCTTCGTCTTCGCGTCCACGCGCAGGAAGCCCTCACGAAGAACGGGTACCGAGCCCTCGTCATGGAGACGTATCCCCCGCAGAAGGGGGAACTGCTCAGCCAGAAGTGGGAACGTTTCCTCGCTGCAGAGCGACCGACGCACTACTTCGTCGTCGTCCCGAAGGGCACGACGATGCGAGGCCCGCACGTCGAGTTCGGTTTTCTCTTGCGCGAATATGGGGTGCGGCAGCTCCTCGACCGCGTCCGTTTCTTCATCGAGACGGGAACCGACGAGGCAGCGGTCCTCGCTGGCTATGAGACGGAGCTCATCGGCCTCGTAGGGCTCGACTGGTGGGGCGACGCGGACCAGCTTGCACGCCGGATGGCTCGCCGCATCGACAACATCCTCTATTCCATCTATGCGCCATCGCTCAGCGCTCCCACGTGGACGCATCTCACGAGAAACCAATTCGCCCCTGGCGCCAACGGCGGCATTGCGGCCACTGAGACCAACAGATTCATCAAGAACAGACAGGGGGAAGTGGTCTGAGGCGGCGCGCCGAACCAGTTCTTTGCGAGGCGATCCGGACGCGTCCTGATGGCCGCGTCCTGGGGGACCGCTCGCGCTGACGCGCGCTCGCTCGCGGGCTCTCTACGAGTTCGGCTACGCCTGCGGGCTCAGCCGAACTCGTAGATGACGCCCTTCCCGCCGGAGGGGTGCTCCCACTTGGTGGCAGCCATGAGCGCGCAGGTTCCGCACTCGACGCACGGCTGCGTGTCCAGAGCGACGACCTTGATGGCTGGTCCGCCGCTTGGCGACTTCTGCTCGACGATAGAGTAGCAACCGCGGCTCGAGTCGCGACTCGAGACAGGGCACGTGTGCGTTGCGGCGCCGCTCGCAGCGACCGAGTGGTCCGTGAGCACGATGTGCGGGCGGCCGATGTCCGTGTCGTACTTCAGCGCTGCGATGCGGTCGTCCAGGCTCTTCGTGGTGGCCTTGGCGAGGCGGTCCACGTGGTCGCCCGAGTGCTCCGCGACCATGGCGGGGAGCGTGCTGTACCCGAGGTCCGTGTCGGGCATCGCACCGGCCCAGAATGGGGACGAGAACAGGCTTTGGATGCGCTTCTCGTTCCTTGCGAGCATGGGGCCGAAGCTGGATGCGATGAAGGCACGTGCGAAGGCGCGGCCAATGAACGATTCGCCGGGCCGCCCGATGAGCGAGTAACGCGTGGGGCGCAGCGCCGCGGGCAAGTAGCTGGCGTTGAACGCCGCGCCATACCGCTTGGCGGCCGAGTTGATATCGCCGGCGGCCTTGGCTTCGACGAAGGCTTGCGCTGCCATGATGCCGGCGCTGATGCCCAGGTTCATGCCCTTGATGACGGGGCCTTGTGCCTGCAATTGGCCCGCGGCGTCACCGATGGCGACGAGGCCGTCCATGTACGGCGTCTTCAGGCTCTGTTTCTTGCCGTCGGGAATGAGCTTGGCGCTGTACTCCAGTTCCTCGTAGTCATCGCCGAGGATGTTCGCGACGGTGGGGTGCCTGAGGAGGCGATCGAGGAGTTGGTGCGGCTCGATCTGGTGCTCGGCGAGCGAGTCCAAGTGGAACACCGTGCCGATGGAGAGCGTCTCCTTGTTCGTGTAAAGGAAGCCGCCGCCGCGCACGCCACCGAAGATATCACCGGCGTAGAGGAGGGCTGCGCCGTCGTTGTCGAGCCCACCGTTGCCGGGACCGACGCCAACGCGGCGCTCCATGTCCTTGACCTTCACGACGACCTTGACGCCTTGGAACCACTGGTCTGGGCGCCCCCAGCCGCGTAGGCCAGACTTGCGGACGAGCTCGCTCGTGGCGCCATCCGCCGCGATGACGAGGTCCGCGCGGATGTCATCGAGCTCGTTCGTCTTGACGCCGACGACCCGACCGTTCTCGATGATCGGGTCCGTGACGTGCACGTCAGTGAGCACGCCGCCGCCGGCCTTGCGCGCGTCCTTGTGGACCTTCTCTGCGAACCATGGGTCGAACTTGCCGCGGAGGAGCGAGTAGCTCCACTTCGTCTCGTGCTCGTGGAGGCGCGTGAGGTCGATGCGCTTGGCCTTGTCGCCCGAGAGCGCGATCATGTCGTACTTGCGGATGGGGCGCTCGATGGGGGCTTCCTTGTGGAAGTCGGGGTAAAGGTGGTCGAGGTTGTGCTGCGTGTTGGTCTGGCCGTACAGGATGCCTCCCGTCACGTTCTTCGCGCCGACCTTCTTGGCGCGTTCGAGGACGAGCGTTTGCACGCCGTTCTTGGCCAGCTCTGCCGCGGCTGCCAGGCCCGCGGGGCCTGCGCCGACGACCACCGCTTCGTACTTCTCGGTCACGGTTTCTTCCCCCTGGTCGCCTCGATGGCCGCCGCAAGCTTGGGAACGACCTCGAAGATATCACCCACGATATAGACGTCCGAGAACTCGCGGATGGGCGTCTCGGGGTCCTTGTTCACGGTGACGATGAACGAGCTCTGGTCCATGCCCTTCTTGTGCTGGATCGCGCCGCTGATGCCCAGCGCGACATAGACCTTGGGCTTGACCGTCTGGCCCGTCTCGCCGATCTGGCGCACCTCGTCGAGGTACTGCTTCACGGACGCGTCCACGTCGTAGCTGGCAGTGATGACGCCGCGCGAGAGGCCAAGCCCTGCGTCGAGCTGGCGAGCCAACTCGACTCCGAGCTGGAAGCCCTTCGTGGGGTCGTCGTTGATGCCGCGGCCAAGGGCCACGATGTTGTCGTAGCGCGTGAGGTCGAGCTTCTGGACGGGCTTGCGGCTCGTGGTCTTCACGCGGAGCTGCTTGCTCGTGAGTCTCACGGCGGGCTTCTTGATCTCGCTCTTGCGGCCCGTGATGGGCGTCACTTTGAATGACCCCGGGATGACGCTGCACGTTTGGGGGTGGAAGTCCTTGTCCGGGTTGTCGATGCAGAGGATGGTGGACCACTCGAAGCCCGAGAAGTCGGGGCGCTTCATGTGCAGGATGCGTTCGAGGACGAGTTCGTTGCCGCCCGTCTTGAAGCGATGCTTGATCGGCGGGTCCTCGATGTAGAGCTTGTTGCAGTCGGACGCGCAGCCAGTCTCGGCTTCCGCGCAGTACGTCGCGCTGAGGTCGCGACCGTTGTGCGTGGCGGGGAAGAGGAAGTAGCGTGGCTTGTCGTAGTCCCACCCGGCCGCGCGGATGCTCGCGCCGTAGAGCGCGTGCGTGTACGCTTCGAGTCGGAAGTACTCGAGCTCGGGGTCGTCGAGTTGGATGACGATATCAGCGCCGTACTCGAGCGCTTGCTTGGCGGCCTTGTCGATCTTGTGGCCGAGGACGGCGACGATGACGCGCTCGTTGGCCTTGTAATCGAGGTTGTACTTGTCCATGAGGCGGCGTGCCTCGGAGACCATCTCCTTGGCCACTGGCGAGAGGTCCTCGCCCTTCCGTTCGGCATAGACCCACATGTCGCGGTAGGTTCCTTTCGACATCAGCTCGCCCCCATCTTCTGGACGATGACGCGAGCGGCCTCGTAGATATCATTATCCTTCGTGCCGTCCAGCAGGAGCGCTGTGCGTTCGCTGGGCGCTTTCGGGATGGGTTCGACGACGCGCACGATGGTGGGCGAGCCGCGAAGTCCCACTGTGTCCTCCGCGCAGCCCAAGTCGTTGAAGCCCCACACGGGGATCGCGTCGAGGCTGGTCTCCGCGCGCGCCTTCGCGTCCTCCGAGAGGTCGCGGTGCTTGAGGCGATGCGATGCTTTCGTATAGACCGGGCGGAAGCCGGGGTCCGTGATGATGACGGCCGGGAGGGGGCCAGTGACCTCTTCGACCTCGTCGTACACGAAGCGCTCGGCCGTGAACGTGCGGTTCGCCTCGTCGATGGTGAGGCGCGTCACGTGCGTGACGACGGGCCACCCCAGCTTCCACGCGACCTGCGGGCCCGTCTGGCCCGTCTCGCCGTCGGCGGACTTGAATCCGGCGAAGACGATGTCGATACCGCCGATCTTGTTGATGGCGGCCGCGAGAGTGTAAGCAGTGGCGAGCGTGTCTGCGCCGCCGAGTTTGATATCTGAGCAGAGGACGCCTGCGTCGCCGTAGATGCTCATGGCCTCGGTGATGATCCTCTTGTAGTTGGGTGGGCCCATCGAGATGAGGTGCACGTCGCCGCCGTGCTTCACCTTGGATTCGAGCGCGGCTTGGAGCGCCAAGTGGTCGTTGGGGTTCAGGACGGTCGGCGTCTGGCCCCTGTCCAGAGTGTTGTCCTCTTTGAACTTCACGTGCCCGTGACGAAAGTCAGGCACGCCCTTCACCAGAACGACGAACTTCATGAGATGGCCCGCCGCGGCGAGGAGGCCGCGACATTTCAAGCTATGGTCCGCGGCAGGCTTGGGGCTTGCGGGTCACGTGCCGCGAGTTTTTGGCCGCGTGATCCTTTGTACGCGGATTCGTGAATGGCGTGGGGAGGATGACCGACTCGTTCTGGTCATTCGGTGGTTCACGCCAAGAACCCAAGAATCCAAGACGCCAAGCAGCTCCGGATGTTCCCGGAGTTGGCGTCTTGGCTTCTTTGCGTCCTGGCGTGACAAGAACGCTGCCCTCTTGATGAACGAACTGCGAGACCGTTCGCATGAATTCGCGCTCGCGTGAATGTAATACGTTCGTAATACGTGCCTTCAGGTGTGTGCATCGGAAGCGTCCGCGCTGCCGTCGGTCAGCGCGCGCCGCTTCGTTCCCGCGCCCGCAGCATCCGAAGCGTTCGTCCAGTGGAAGAGGACCAACAACGCGCTGACAGCGAAGCGCTTATCCCAACTGGGGGATGTGCGCCTCGCTGGCGACGAGCTTCGGTTCGTCGCCGTGTGCGCGCGCGTTTGGGATGCGCCACATCAACTCGTTTGGGCCCAGCGGAGCATGGGGATCTCCCCAGCAGATCGCTGACCACAACCCATTGTAGGTGCGAATCGGAAGGCTCATCAATACCAACGCATTCACCACAATCCCTTGTGGTGCTGGCGTGGGTGCGCCGGTGCTCGTGGTGGACCTCCCGTGAAGTGCCCTTCCTGCGATTGCCATGACACGCGCGTCATCGACTCGCGCGAGTCGGACAGCGCCATCCGGCGCCGCCGCCAGTGCGTGGCGTGCAGCAAGCGCTTCACGACGTACGAGCGGTGGGAGCGCCCCGAGATGCGGGTCGTCAAGCGCGACGGCCATGTCGAGGACTTTGACCGCGACAAGCTCGAACTGGCCGTGTGGAAGGCCTGCGCCAAGCGGCCCATCGCCCGCGCGGACATAGGCGCGATGGCGGACCGCATCGAGGAGGAGCTACGCGCGAAGGACGAAGCCGAAGTGCCGACCACGGAGATCGGCGCCATGGTGCTTGAGGGACTCAAGGTGCTCGACCAGGTCGCGTACCTTCGGTTCGCCTCGGTCTATAAGGACTTCACCGAGCCCGAGCACTTCGCGAAGGAACTCAAGCATCTCCGGCAAGACACGCTGGAAACGGTCGTGGACAAGAGAAGGGGAACCAAGGAGTGAGGGAAATGGTGGCCAAAGCGAACGTCAAGACCGAGATCCGTGGCAGCGTGCCTGCGGACCTGAGCGACCCGAAGATCACGCCCAATGCGATGAAGGTGCTCGAGAAGCGCTACTTGGGCAAGGACGAGAAGGGGCGCGTGCAGGAGAACGCCAAGCAGATGTTCTGGCGGGTCGCCGAGAACCTCGCGCAAGCCGAGATGCGTTACGGCGCCTCACCCGAGGAGACGGAGGCCGTAGCGCGCGAGTTCTACTCGCTGATGGCCGAGTTCAAGTTCCTCCCCAATTCCCCCACCATAATGAACGCTGGCCGCGAGCTCCAGCAGCTCAGCGCTTGCTTCGTGCTGCCAGTGCCCGACGACGTGCCGGGCATCTTCGAGGCCATCAAGCAACAAGCCATCATCCACAAGACGGGCGGCGGCACGGGCTTCGCCTTCAGCCGCGTGCGCCCCAAGAACGACATCGTGGGCAGCACTGGCGGCATCGCCTCGGGCCCCGTGTCGTTCATGAAGATCTTCAACACGGCGACCGAGCAGATCAAGCAGGGCGGCACGCGCCGCGGCGCCAACATGGCGATCCTCCGCGTGGATCACCCTGATATCCTTGAGTTCATCGACATGAAGATGGACTTGGCCCAGATGACGAACTTCAACGTGAGCGTCGCCCTCACGGACGAGTTCATGGAGTGCTGGAAGAAGGGCTCCAAGTTCACGCTCCGGAACCCCAAGAACGGCGAGCCCCGCGGAGAAATGGACGCGCGCGAGGTCATGGACAAGATCG
>JBAZZN010000142.1:0-7072 GCA_041658815.1 Thermoplasmatota archaeon | reverse complement strand
TGCCGCCAGACGACCCGGGACCCGGCGCCGACCCCGCGCGCGTCCTGAACCTCAGCATTCCGTGCTCAGGAAAACCGGTCCCACGCCACGTTCTTCACCGGGCTCATGTCTACTGTTTGGCAGCGCACTTATCGTACCGTAGACACATGATCTCTTCGTGCTCTACACGGAGGCCCAGACGAGGGGCGGCAAGACGCACTACTACCGCACCCGCTCCGTGCGCAAGGACGGCAAGGTAGGCAAGGAGCGGGTCTATCTGCACAAGAACGGTTTCCCGATGATCAACATCCAGAACCGCCGGAAACGGGACCATTACTCGGCGCTCCACAAGGCGCAAGTCGATGAGGACCTGCGTCCGCTCATCGAACGCGTCCTTGATGCGTACAAGAAGAGCCGGCTATCGTTCTGAGGGGTCGAATCAGCATCCTTCAAGCGATCTTCTCGTAACGACGGGACTCTGGGGGGCTTTGCTGCCCCCCAGACCCCTGCTCACGAACTCGCGCTCGACGCGTCGCCTGCGGGCGCCGGGCCTTCGGCCCTCTCGCGTCGGCGCCTCAGCCTGCGGGCTTCGGTTGCGGCGAGTTCGGACGATGCCAGCCACACGACAACCCTCAAGCGATGCCCCCGCGTCGGCGCACTCGTGGCCCGCCCCGGAGCCATCGTCGGCACGCTCTCGCTCATCGTGTTCCTACGCGTGATGGGCATCACGCTCGTCGTGACCGGCTTTCTCTCTTACGTGCGGACGCTTGGCGGGACGCCGCTCCAGGGGGGACTCGCGCTTGGCGCGTACCCGCTCGCGCTTGCGATCTTCCTCACGCCAATGGGACACTTGTCGGACCGCTACGGGCGCCGGCGCGTCATGCTCGCGGGGCTCCTCGTCGCAGCGGCAGGGTCGCTCGTGGCGGCCTTCGCGCCCAACTGGTGGCTCCTCGCGCTGGGGCGCTTCATCAGCGGCGCGGGCGCAATCAATGGCGTCGCGCTCGCCATCGCTGGGGAAACGAGCACGCCAGATACGCGCACGCGCCGGTTCGCCGTCCTGGGCGCTGCGGCAGGCGGCGGCGTCGTGCTGGGCCTCGTGGGCGGGCAACTCCTCGTGAGCGCCATCGGTATGCGCGGATTGCTGCTGGGCTTTGCCCTCGCGAATCTCGCCATCCTGCCGCTGCTTCGCAACTTGCCTGACGCGCCCGTCTCGCCCACCGGACGATTGAGGGTCGAGCGCGTGGTGCTCCTCTTGGGTACGGCCGCATTCAGCGTCAATTTCTCGCTCACGCTGCTGCTCGCGCTGCTGGAGACGCTCGTCCACGCGGCGGCCCCCGGCACGGACATCTCCCTGCTCTTGTTGGGAATGCTCCTCCCGGCTGGCCTCGGCATGTTCGCCGCGTCACGCCTAGCCGACCGGGGCCACGTGCGCAGCGTCGGCATCGCCGCCGCAGCGATGCTTGGCGTCGCGCCGCTCGTCTTCGCCACCGGGCGTGCGAGCATTTGGTGGCTCCTCGCCGCCGGCATCGTGTTCTTCCTGGGGCAGTCGTCCCTCACGTCCCTCTTGCCATCGCTGCTATCACACCAGGCGCGCGAGGGAGGCCGCGGCGCTGCGCAAGGCGTGCAGAGCACGCTCCAGTACCTCGGCTCGTTCGCGGGGAGCGTTGCGGCGGGTGCGCTCGCTGCGACGGCGCTGGGCCTTTCCGTAGCGTTCGTCGCGGCGGGCGTGCTCGTTGCACTCGTCATCATCCGCGTCGTCCGTCATCGCCCAGTCGTTCCAGCTTTGCCGGTGCCGGCGAAGTTTTAAGGCCGGCTTGGGTCTGGCTTCGATCGAGGCTGTGGGATTGGCTCGGTCACGCGCTTTGCTGGAGCGCCTCTCGGTCGCGTCTCTCGTGAGCACTTTCGTGCTCATCTGCGTTGGCGCTTACGTCGTGACCATCTACGCTGGCCTATCGTGCCCCACGTGGCCAGGCTGCTTTGACGACCCCGACAAGGGCCTCGTCGGCAACTGGTTCCCCTTCCTACTGCCCGAGTCTGCACTCCACGGTTGGCACAAAGCGCAGGTCGCGGCGGAGTGGATGCACCGCTTCCTCGCGGGCGTCGTCACGTTCCTCATCGCGGGCACGACGCTCGTTGCGTGGCGCGTGAGGCCTGCGGAAAGAGGCCTTCGCGTCTTCTCGGCTCTTTCGTCCATCTTCCTTGGTACGCAGATCGTGCTCGGCGGCATCACTGTGCTGGGAGGGAATGCGCCGCTCATCGTGGTGGCTCACCAAGCCAACGCGATGCTGGTGCTATCCACGCTCGTCGCGCTCAACGTGCTCGTCTTCACGAGGGCAAGCACGAGCGCAAGCGCTGGCGATGGCGAGGGCCCAGACCGGGCGATCGAGCCGTCTGGGAAGGAGCCCGGCCCCATGACGAGCCGGCCTTGGACGGCGACGCTGCAACGCAAGCTGGGGCCGTGGGTCGAGCTCATCAAGCCAGGGATCCTCTTCCTTCTGGTGCTTTGCGGCGCGGCCGCGATGTTCCTTGCGGGAACACCCAACGTGCGGCTCTTCGTGGCCACGCTCGTGGGCGGGGGGCTTGCTGCGAGCAGCGCAGCGGCGCTCAACAACTACTTTGACCGCGAGCGCGACGCGAAGATGGCGCGCACCAAGAACCGTAGTATCCCAAGTGCACGCATCTCGCCCATCGAGGCTGTCGTCTTCGCTGCCATCATGGAGGCAGCTGGCTTCGTGATCCTCTGGCACTACGCGAACCTGCTCACTGCGCTCCTCGCTGCGTCGGGCATCGCGTTCTACGTGTACTACACCATCTGGTTGAAGCCAGCGACGGCGCAGAACATAGTCATCGGAGGGGCGGCCGGCGCTGCGCCAGCGCTCGTCGGCTGGGCCGCCGTCACTGGCGACCTCGGCTTCCCTGCGCTCATCCTCGGCTTCATCATCTTCGCCTGGACGCCGCCGCACTTCTGGGCGCTTGCCCTCGTTTACAAGAAGGACTACGAGGACGCCGACGTGCCTATGCTTCCCGTCGTCGCTGGTGATACGGCGACGCGGACGCAGATCCTCGTGTACGCCGTGCTCACGGTGCTTGCGACGCTCGTGTTCGTGCCACTTGGCACGTTGGGCCTCCTCTATGGAACTACCGCGCTGCTACTGGGCGGATGGTTCGTGTTCCTGTCCGTGAAGCTCGTCGTGCGCAAGGACAACAAGACAGCGTACGGTCTCTTCGCGTACAGCATCGTGTACCTCGCGCTGCTCTTTGGCGCGATGGTGGCGGACCGGGTCCTCACGCGCTGACGCCGAAGGTCTGGCGCCGCCACTTCTCGCCGCTTCATCGATGCGAGCGATGCGCTCAAGCCTCCCGCGCCCCAATGGGATAACGTATGATGCCGAGCGCGTTGCCCCCGTCGCCCACTCCGTTCGATCCGCCGCCCATCGACCCGTTCCCCCAGACGGATGAGCCCGAGCGGCCGTGGGAATGAGAGGGTCGCAGGTCCGAACCTTCAAGTAGCACGCCCCTTTATCGACGGACATCTAGGGGTCAGTTTCGATGCAGCCCGCCCAAATGTATGACTCGGCCGCGACCATGTTCTCGCCTGATGGGCGCATCTACCAGGTAGAGTACGCGCGCGAAGCCGTGAAGCGCGGCACGACAGCAGTGGGCGTCTGTTACGATGGTGGCGCCGTTCTCCTCGTGGACAAGCGCATCTCCTCCAAGCTCATCGAGGCCCACGCTGTCGAGAAGATCTTCAAGATCGATCGCATGATCGGCTGTGCCTCGTCCGGTCTCGTGGGCGACGCGCGCATGCTCGTTGCTCGCGGCCGCGCAGTGGCCGCGAACAACCGCGTCACGTACGGCGAGTCAGTCGAGGTCAACGTCCTCGTGAAGGACCTCTCTGATATCATGCAGGCGTACACGCAGAACGGCGGCGTCCGCCCCTTTGGCGCAGCATTCCTCATCGCTGGCATCGACCCCGACGGAACCGTGCGCCTCTTCGAGACGGACCCCAGTGGCGCAGTCGTAGCGTACAAGGCCAGCGCCATAGGCGTGGGCCGCGCAGCCGCCCTCGAGTTCCTTGAGGAGAAGTACAAGCTCCCCCTCACCCAGGATGCTGCGGTCAAGCTCGGTCTCCAGGCACTGTACAAGCATGTGGACACGAGCGCGCCCCTTGTGGGCGGCGAGCCCACTGTGGACGTCTCCATCGTCACGGTGAAGGAAGGCTATCGGACGCTCAGCGCGGACGAGGTCAAGCGATTCCTGAGCGAACGCGGACCGGCGTGAGTCAACGCACACCCCGTCTGAGTGCCACGGCTCGCCGCACGGCCTCCTCGACATCCTTCCTCGTCACCCGCTCGCTCACATAGAGCGCACGCCGGATCGCTTGCCCCAATGCACGGTGGTCCTCCACGACGCGGGAGATGTCAGGCGGGATGCGTGCGCTGCGGCGGGGCATGGCCGCCCCAGTGGGCGTTGGCGCCTTCAGCGTTCCTTCGGGTTGGTTCAAATAGGTGCTCCTGGACGGCGTGGTTTGTCTCGGATAGAGTGATTGCTGCGCGATCGCAGCGTTTTCGTGAGTTCCTTGGACTTGAGCCTGCGGCCTGTCGGCATCGTGCGCTCGCCCTACGTGACGCCACTCGATGCCCCACGGCAGGGCGAGTTCGCCACCGTCGAGGCGGTGATCGAGGTCCTGCCTACCTATGCGCCGGCCCTTGATGGCATCAGCGCTGGGACCAAGCTCCTGGTCGTCTGGTGGGCGCACCTCGCGGACCGTACCCTCCTCCAGCGGCCGGGCACCGATGGCGTCTTCAGCATGCGCACGCCCCACCGACCCAACCCGATCTGCTTGAGCGAAGTGTTGGTCGTGCGCCGAGATGGAACGCGTCTCGTCGTGACCGGCCTCGAAGCGACGGACGGCACGCCAGTGTTGGACCTCAAGAGCGCGTCCCCCGAGTACGATGGCTGGACGTCGCTACCCACCCGCGTGACCGAGTAGTTCCAGCTTCCGTGGTCGGTTGCTATTTCCAGACAGACCTCGGTGCAGACGCCATGGCCTCAGCCGCGGACCGCCGAGTGTTCTTGTACGTCGAGAGTGACGGCATGGTCCTCCTCGTCCAACGGGACGGAAAGCTGACGTTCCCTCGCGAAGGCGAAGTGCAGCACAAGCTGGAGTACTGCGGCGAGATGGACTTCCCAGAGGGCAAGGTCCTCTTCGCCGTGCCAGAGCTCGCAGAGTGGCCGCGTGACTGGACGTTCAAGGACGACGTTCCCACGATGGCGAACGTGGAAGTCATCGTGCAGCGCGCCATCAACGCGAGCCTCGTTCGTGAGGTCGTCGGCGCGCTTGTCTTCCACCCAGACGGCGAACGCATCCTGCTCGTGAAGGCGAGCCGCGGCTTCACGAAGGGCACGTGGAACGTTCCGGGAGGATTCGTCACGTACGCCGAATCGCCCGAAGAGGCCATGCGCCGGGAGATGGCGGAAGAGACCGGCATGAGCATCAAACTGGAGAAGCTGCTGGGCGTCTTCACGCAGAAATTCGGCTCGCCCTACTACATGCGGGGCCACATGTTCCTCGCGCACGCGCGGACGACTGACCTCGTGCTCCAGAAGGACGAGATCGCGGACGCGCAATGGTTCCTGCTCGCTGACGCGCGCCGACTGCTCCTCAACCCGTTCGGCCGCCGCGCCTTGGACGCGCTGGACAAGGGAGTGGGACTCGCGCTGGACTGAAGGACGCGAGCCACGAGCGGTCAGAGGCGGAACAGATTTCTCCTGCACGGGCCTATCGTCACCCGTGTCATCCTTCCGGGACCGCCGTGACGCCGGTCGGCAGCTCGCACGCTTAGCCGAGCGCTACCGCGGTCCTGACACCGCAGTGCTTGGTCTCGCGCGCGGCGGCGTGCCAGTCGCCTTCGAGGTGGCGGCGCACATCGGCGCGCCCCTTGACGTCATGGTCGCCCGCAAGATCGGTGCACCCCAACAGCCCGAGTTCGGCATCGGCGCCATCGCCCCTGGCGGCGTACGCATCATCGATCCTCGCAGCGTCGAGGCTGTGGGCGCCACGCAAGTGGAGATTGACCAGATCGTGGGCGAGGAAGAAGGGGAGATGAGGCGTCGCTTCCTCGCGTACCGCGGTGAGGCCACACCGCCAGACGTCCGCGGCAAGACCGTGTTGCTCGTTGACGACGGACTCGCCACTGGCGTCACGGCACGCGCCGCTGTCGCCTCGCTTCGCAAGCAGCAGCCACGCCGCGTCGTCCTCGCCGTCCCGGTGGGCGCCCCCGAGTCCATCGAAGCCATCCGTAGCGAGTTCGATGACGTACTCGTCCTAGACGCGCCCGCGGACTTCCGTGCGGTGGGGCTCTGGTACGACAACTTCGAGCAGACGACGGACGAAGAAGTCACCGCGCTCCTGCGGCAAGCCCAATAGCGAAATGGAACTTCACGTTCGTTTGGAGCGTGCGGCCCCGGCGCGGGCTCATCTTGTACTGCGTGCGGTACCCCTTCTCGCGTTTCCAGAACCTCTTGGGCGTGGATGCTTTGAACTCCTTCAGCTCCGCTGGCGATAGCAGGAAGCTCAGCACGCCCGCAGGCATGAACATCGTGTAGTCGTGCTTGGGCAATAGGCGACCGTAGTCGTCGAGCGTCTTGTAGTACGACTTGACGAGTCTGTCCACGTCTGGTTGGATGTAAACGAATGAGCGTCCGTTCGCCAAGCGCTCGCGGGGGCACCACTCGTCCACCTCCAGCAAGACGCCGTACATCCGGCAGATGCTCGGGCGCTCCTCGTAGATCGTGCAACCGTCATCGTAGAAGGCGCAGTATTGGTCTCCGATGCTGGAGGCCCAGTTCCAAGTGGGGTCGGTGAACGCCCGCTTCAGCGCTTCGATGCGTGATAGCAGCGCCTTCGGGCGCCCCCTCGTTCGTGTGCGCAAGAACTCGGCGATGTGCTCGCACTCCATCAGCGGCAGCTGGAGGCCCACTTGGCAGCAGTGGCCGCTGCGTTGGCAACCGTAATCGGTCCTGTTGTGCGCGTCCTGGTACGCCGTAAGGAGGCGGTGCACTTGCCGAAGCTGAGCGAAGAGCTCGGCTT
>JBAZZN010000141.1:0-7131 GCA_041658815.1 Thermoplasmatota archaeon | reverse complement strand
CGTGGACGCCACCGGCGAGCCCGTCACGAACCCAGGGTACCGCGCCAGCATCATCATCGGGGACCGAAGCGACACCCTCACGAGCGCCTGGCGCTGAGGGGCAAGGGCTTTCGGGCACTTCCCCCCTGACGCCTCCATTCCTATGCTCACATTCGTCGGTCTTGGTCTTTGGGACGAGAAGGACGTCTCCGAGCGGGGCCTCGACGCCATCCGGAAGGCGGACGTCGTGTACGCCGAATGGTACACCGCACACTTGGGCGGCGCGCGCCCCGAGAAGCTCATCGAGCACTACGGCCGCGCCGTGACGTTCCTCGACCGCGACCCCATCGAGAAGGGCGACCACATCCTCCAAGAAGCGCGCGTCAAGGACGTCGTCCTTCTTGCGGTCGGTGATAGCATGACGGCCACCACGCACGTGGACTTGCGCCTCCGCGCGCAGAAGGAAGGCATCCCCACGCGCGTCATCCACGGGGCAAGCATCCAGACCGCGGTCGCCGGCATCCTGGGCCTCACGAGCTACAAGTTCGGGCGTGCGACGACCATCGTTTTCCCAGAAGGGGACTACTTTCCCACGAGTCCCTACGACGTCATCCGCGACAACAAGGCGCGCGGCCTTCACACGCTCGCGCTCCTGGACCTGCGCGCCCACGAGGAGCGCTACATGAGCGCGCCCACGGGCGCCCAGCTGCTGCTGCGCATGGAGCGCGAGCGCGGCGAGGGCGTGTTCACGGAAGAGACCGAAGTGTACGCCATCGCCCGCGCCGGATCGAGCGCGCCGGACGTGGCGCGCGGCACCCTCGAAGCGATGGCGCGAGCGGACCTGGGCGCGCCGCTGCACACGCTCATCGTGCCCGGAAAGCTGCACTTCGTCGAGGAGGAGGCCGTGCGGGCGTTCGCGAGGCTCGTGACATGAGGACGCCCGCGCGCGCCGGCCTCGAAACGCTGCGCTCGTACGGCGCGTCCAGCAAGGAGCTGGGCGTCTTCGTGCGCATGGAGGTCTCTGGTGACGCGGTCCGTCGCGTCGAATTGCTTCCTCGCGGCGAGCCCACGCGCGAGTCGCACCCTCACCTGGAACGGGTGCTCGCGCACATGCGGACGGGCGAGGGCGACCTTGCCGACGTGCCCGTGGACCTCGATATCAGAGGCTTCGGCAAGCGAGTGCTCGACGCGCTCAGACGAGTGCCGACGGGGAAGACGGTGACCTACGGCGA
This sequence comes from Thermoplasmatota archaeon, assembly GCA_041658815.1. GTDB lineage: Archaea > Thermoplasmatota > SW-10-69-26 > JACQPN01 > JAJPHT01 > JAJPHT01. The sequence continues at coordinate 5,920 of JBAZZN010000141.1, read as the reverse complement.
GGTTGCGCGCAAGCTGGGCGTGCCAGGCGGCGCCCGCGCGGTGGGGAACGCGTGCGCGAAGAACCCCGTCCTCATCGTGATCCCGTGTCATCGCGTCGTGCCAAGCTCGGGCGGCGTGGGCAACTACGCGGGCGCCGGCGGCGCGCGCACGAAGGCGCGGCTGCTCGCCAGCGAACGAAGGAACGTGGTCCTCCGGATGCAGTCATTCCCACGGAGACCAGCGACGGAGGAAGCGTGACCACGACCGCCCCCGCGCTCCGCGTTCCCCTAAGCGAGGGCGAGCGCGTGCGCCGCGCCCTCATCGACGAGTGCGCGCTGCGACTCGACCTCAAGGTGCGTCGCGAGGGCGGCGAACTGCTCTTGCCGCTCATGGATGGCGAGCCGCGCATGGGCTTTCCCGTCGCGAGCGTCCGATTCGAGGAGAGCGACGATGGGCCGCGCCGATATCAGGACGCGCTCTTGCACTTGCCGGCCTCGGCCATCGCCCTGCTTCCTTCGAGCTTCGACGTCATCGGCGACGTGCTCCTCGTGAAGATCCCGAAGGAATTGCGCGCGCACGAGAAGGACATCGCGAAAGCGCTCGTCGAGACCACGCCGCGCATCCGCACGGTCGCGCAGGATGATGGCGTCGCAGGCGAGCTGCGCGTGCGAGCGCTCCGCGTGCTCGCGGGCGACCCGAGCACCGTGACGGAGCACGCGGAATACGGCGTGCGTATCCGCGTGGACCCCGCGACGTGCTACTTCTCGCCGCGCCTCGCGACTGAACGCTATCGTGTCGCGAAGCTCGTGCAGCCTGGCGAGCACGTCGTGGACCTCATGGCTGGCGTGGCGCCTTTTCCGCTCGTCATCGCGAAGCACGCGCACCCCGCGCGCATCGATGCGGTGGACTTGAACGCGGCCGCCATCGGGTTCGCACGTGAGAACGTGAAGCTCAACAAGGTCGAGGAGCGCGTGTTCCCCGAGCATGCGGACGCGCGCGCGTGGGCGAGCGCGCATGCTGGTGTGGCGGACCGCGTCATCACGAACCTCCCACACAGCGCGCACGCCTTCCTTGAGGAGGCGCTGGGCGTGCTCAAGGACGAGGGAGTGTGGCACTACCACTGCATCCAGAGCGAGGAAGGCCTCGGGCGGCACCTCGCGGAACTCGCGTCGCGCGCAGATGATAGCGGCCGGTCGTTGCGAGTCAGAGGCACGCGCGTGGTGCGCACGTACTCGCCACAAGAGCGCCACTACGCGGTGGACTTCGCCGTGAAGCCACGAGGATCGAGCGACGAGGATTAGGGCCCGCGCAGAAACAACCGCTCCGTCCGGCCGGCCGATGCATCCCCGCAGAGCGGCGCGCCGGCGGCTATCGCCGCCTCGACTTCCTTGACGGAGCGCTGCTACGCCGGCGTCGTCGCGCGCCCCTCTGCGGGGCGCCTCGACCGGCCAGCCTGGAGCGTTTGTTCCCGCGCGGGCCCTTAGTTCGCGTCGTACGGGGCCGCGCTGCCCTCTGTGTCGAAGTAGCGGCTGTCGAACACGCGCACGATCGGCGGGTGCGTGATCCCATACGCGATATCAACGTTCCGCGTCGCGTGCACGAGGGGCGTCTTGCCCGGGTCGGAGCTTCCATGATTCCCGTTGCCCGTCGTGCGGCTGGGGTTTGGCGGCCGGAACGGGTGGCTGTTGCCTTCGCGGTCATCGTCGCCCGACGGGCATGGGTAGTCCCCGATGGCGCTTTCCTGGCAACCAGACACGTCGTCGAGGCGATCGGGCGCGGTCTTGTGGTGGTCCTTCGGGACGTCAGCGATGACGAGATCATTGAGCTTCATGAAGAGGACGGCATTGTACAGGATGCGAGCGCACGGGTCTGGCTTGCCGCATGGGTAGTGATAGCCATTCGTGCCGGGGTCTGATGCGAAGAGGTCGAGCGTGCCATTCGGTATGCCCTTGGGCGGGCCGCACGCGTCGTTGATCTGCGTCGTGCTCGGGATGGGTGGCGTCGAGGGGCCAAGTGCGCCCAATGGGTCCCTCGACGGCGCGAGGCCGACGACAGGGCACGCGTCCTCGTAGGGGCGGCACGAAGACCAGCCGTCGTCGGGCTTCTCCCCCGCACTGTCACCGCCGCTGCCCAAAGCAACGGTCCACAGGGGGTACGAGTGGAGGGGCGCCGTCACGGTCCACTTGTCGATGTCCCACGCGTGGTCGTTGGGGTCCGTGATGTGGTATGACTCCACGTAAGCCGCGCCAGTGTTCGATGGCCACGGGCCATCCGTGGGGAACGGGTCGCCTTCATTGACTGCGAGAACGGCGCCAGAGCACGGGTAGCGGAGCCTCAAGCCCTTGAAGCTCGTCGAGTCGGGATCCACGAGGTACTGGTCGTTGAACCACAGCACGCCAGGCCAACGGGCCTTGAAGTTCTCGTTGATGGCCTCACGCACGAGCACGGCGACGGCGGCCGCGAAGCGCGGCGGCTTGGTCGTCGTCTTGGTGATCTGCTCGATGACGACGAAGACCGTGTGCCCCTCGACGAGTTGGTCGGGCGCTGGGGGTTGCTGGATCATTGCCGCTTGGCCAAGCCCGAGGCTCGCCGTGAGCAGCATGATGGCAAGCGACCAGCCTCGGAACGACACGGGTGGGGACCAGCAGCGGTCCTTCCCCTCAACTGGCATCAGCCGACCGTTGTCACTGCCAGCGAGGAGGCTGTGTCACGTTGCTTCCGGAAGCCTTCTTAGCCCCCCCGCTCGTCGCGAGAAGCGTGCTCGTGACCGAAGGCCTGACGCGCGCGTTCGGCCCTCGCCGAGCACTCGACGGCGTGAGCATCGGAGTGCCGCGCGGGGCTCTCGTGGCCTTGATCGGCCCCAACGGGGCGGGCAAATCGACTCTCCTTCGCTTGGCGGCGGGGCTCGACCGACCAACGAGCGGGCGCGTCCTCATCGCCGGCATCGATCCCCAGCAGGATGGCCCGGCCGCGCGGAGCAACTTGTCCTTCCTGGCGCAGGACGCCGGGCTCTACGATGCGCTGACCGTACGCGAGAACCTCGCGTTCGTCGCTCAGTATTTCGGTCGCGTCGCTGAGATCACTCGCGTCGCAGAAACGATGGGCATCGCGTCGCTCCTGGACGAGCGCGCCGGCACGCTCTCCCGTGGCGAGCGGCAGCGCGCGGTCATCTCGCGCGCGTTCCTGGGCGGCGAGCTCTTGCTGCTCGACGAGCCCACGACGGCGCTGGACGAGGACGCCCGCGCGCGGTTGCTCTGTGCGCTCGGATCGCGCCGTGGCAAACGCACGATGCTCGTCGCCACGCATGACGAAGAGATCGCGAAACGCTGTGACACCACGCTCCATCTTGCGGGGGGGCACCTCGTTTGACGTGGGTGCTCGTCGCGCGAAAGGAAGTGCTCGTGGAACTGCGCGCACGAGAAACACTCGTGCCCGTCCTGCTAGTTGGCCTCCTCGTGGTCGCAGTCGGGCTGCTTGCGTTCCATGATGTCGAACAGCGTGTACCGATCGCCGCGGGCGTGCTGTGGCTCGCGTTGGCCTTCGCGGCTGCCGTCGGCATGGCGCGGGCGTTTGGTGCCGAGAAGGACCGCGGCACCCTGGACGTGCTCCTCGGCTTGCCAGTGGACAGGGGCCACGTCTATTTCGGCAAGGTGGCCGCCGCCTTCCTCCTGCTCCTCGTCGTCGCGCTGGTGACAGCCGTCACGTACGTTGTGGTGAGCGGTGAGGGCGTTTCGGGGAACTTGCTCGCTCTGGCAGCCTTGCTTGCGCTGGGCTCGCTGGGCCTTGCCGCCACGAGCGTGATGCTCTCGCTCCTCGCCACTCAGGCGCGAGCGCGCGACGCGCTCCTCCCAGTCCTGCTGCTGCCGCTCCTCATCCCGCTCCTGCTCGCGGGCACGCACGGCACGGAGGATGTGCTCTCGAACGCCCCCTTTGCCCAGTGGCGCGGCGAGCTGTTCCTCCTCATTGGTTATGATGTCGCATTCCTGGCTGCCTCGTGGATGCTCTTTGACGCGGCGGTGGGGGAATGAGAACGGGGAATGCGAGCACCATGAGGGGAACTTGGATCGCGACACTCGCCATCGCCCTCGTCCTCGTGGACATCCTGCTCTCGCTCCTCGTCGCACCCGAAGCCGCCAACTTCCGCGCGCCGCTCACGCAACGCATCTTCTACTACCACGTGCCAAGCGCGTGGGTCGCGTACCTCGCTTTTGGCGTCACCGCGCTCGCGAGCGGCCTCCTGCTCTGGCGCCGCGACCACCGATGGGACGCGTGGGCGCTCGCGAGCGCGGAGGTCGGCACGGTCTTCTCCGTGATCGCGCTCCTCACTGGGCTTGTGTGGTCGCGCCAAGAGTTCATCGGCTACTCGCCCTTCCGCGACGCGAAGGTCGTCTCGCTCGTCGTCGTCATCCTGAGCTACTTCGCGTATCTGACGCTCCGCGCGAACCTGGAGGACGGCGATCAACGCGCGCGCATCAGCGCCGTGTACGGCTTGCTCGCGTTCCTCGGCGTGCCGCTGAGCTACCTTGCGAGTCGCGCGAGCCTTCACCCCGACTTCACGCGCCCCGACGAGTCGCTCGAGGCCGCATTGGGTTGGTTCCTGCTCGCGTCCACCCTCGTCTTCACCGTTCTCTATGCCGCGCTCATGCACGCGCGGCTCCGCATCGCCCGCCTCGAAGCAGCCCTGGAGAGTTGATAGCATGGCCACCGACTTGCAGACCTTCGCGCTCGCCTTTTGCGTCGTGTGGCTCGGCCTTGGGGGCTATTTGCTCTGGCTGCATGGGCGCATGAGGCGCTTGGAGCGCATCGTTCAGGCCGAGAGCTTAAGGCGTCTGCGCCCCTAGACAAGGGCATGTCATCCGTCATCCTCCCGCCCACTCTCCTCGAAGAGGTCGATGGCCTGGTCGCGACCGGCGTCTTTCCGACGCGCGAGGCTGCCATCGCGGAGCTGCTGCGGTTGGGGCTCGACGTGCTGAAGGCCAGGCGCCGCAGCCCGCCATTCCCACCGCGGCCACCAACGCCGCCGGGCGTGAGCGATCCCAACGATGATCGGCCCATCAGCGTGGACCCAAGCGACGTGAACTGGATGACGCGCGACCGATTCCGGCAGCCTTAACCTGCCTTCGCATCAGTCCGCCGCATGCGTCGGGACACGCTCTTGGCCGTAGGTTTCCTCCTCGCCGCGATAGCGGAGCTGCAGTGGGCCACGACCTGGTTCAAGGCGACGGACGCTCGGCTGAGCACGACCATCGCCGCGATGGAGTTGTTCGCGGCGGGCGCCGCGCTTCTTCTTGCGGCCGGCGGGCTGTTCTTCGCGGAACACCGCGGCTGGGCCCTCTTCCTGGGACTCATGGTCGCGGCCGTCGCGCACGCGGCATTCGTCGTCACGACCGTGCCATTGCCCATACTCCACAACGTTGCCGCCGCCCTTGCCTTCGTTGGTCTCATCGTGGCCGCTTGGGGCGCGCGAGAGAGCACCTACACACCGATCGTGGTCCGCGGGGGACTTGCCATCGCGGCCATCGCGGGCATCGTTTGGATCATCGCGGGCATGCAGAGTGACGATAGCTCGTTCATGGTGGGCAACGCGTTCGCGGTCATCGGCTTCGGCATGGGCGCCTTCTTCGCGGGCCCTGCAGCCGAGTAGTGCCCCACTCCCCAAGGAACAAGAGTGGGACAGGATTCAGATCTCGTGCCGCACTTGGAGGCGGTAGTTCTCCAACTCCGCGTTCGTGCGGAACATCTTGGGCTCGCCAACGTTGCCGCAGTGAAGACACTCGGAAGCCGCTTCTTCGAAAGCGAACTCGCGGCTGTCCTGCGGCACGTGCTGGAGGAGCGTGCTTCCGCATCGCGCGCATGCGCCGGGCATACGTCACGTCGTGGCTCGTTCGTGTTGAAAAGGGTGTCGGCTGGTTGGGGAAGGGGGTCTGGGGGAAACCCCGC
>JBAZZN010000140.1:0-7137 GCA_041658815.1 Thermoplasmatota archaeon | reverse complement strand
AACGTAATACAAAGAAAGGATATCGAAATGACAAACCAGGGGATCATTGTCGTCAAGCTCGGCGGACGCAGCATCGAGTCTGACTCGGGCCGTGCCCAACTCTGCGCTCGCCTCGCGGCGCTCGTCGCTTCCGGTCACCGGCTCGTGGTCGTCCATGGCGGCGGCGCGCAGGTCACTGCGGCGCTGGCAGCCGCGGGCATCGAGGCGCGCTTCGTGAACGGCCTGCGCGTCACCGACGAGAAGACGCTGGAGATCGCTGAGCCCGTCTTCACGCACATCGGCAAGACCCTCGCTGACGCGCTCACGCGCGCGGGCGCGCCAGCCATCGCGCTCACTGGCCGCGACGCGCACCTCCTGCGAGGCGCAGTGAAGGACCCTGCGCTGGGTCGCGTTGGTAGCATCGTGAGCGTGGACGATGGGGTCTTGCGCCATCTCGCGTTCAACGGCTTGACCCCGGTCGTGGGGCCCATCGCGATCGATGAGGTAGGCCCGTTGAACGTCAACGCTGACGAGGTGGCCAGCGCCGTCGCGCGCGCGCTGGGTGCGCGCGACCTGCTCTTGTTGACGGATGTCTCAGGCGTCAAGGATGGCGCGGGCCGCTTGCTTCCCAAGTTGTCACCCGCAAGCGCCAAGCAGCTGATCGTCGATGGCGTGGCGAGCGGCGGCATGGTGCCCAAGATCAACGGTGCGCTCGAAGCACTCGCCACCGGCGTGGCCCGCGTGCGCGTGCTCGACGAGCCGGGCCTCACGCGCCTCGCCGAGGGTCACGAAGCCGGGACGGTGTTCGAGGGTTGATATCATGGACCTGAGGGCGCGCTGGGAAAGCACGTTGGCTCACACGTACGGGACGCCTAGCCTCCTGCTCGAACGCGGTGAGGGCGTCCATGTGTGGGACGATCACGGCAAGCGCTACCTCGACTTCATCGCTGGACTCGCCGTGAGTAGCACGGGCCACGCGCACCCACGCGTGGTCGCCGCAGTGCGCGAGCAAGCAGGGAAGCTGTTCCACGTGAGCAACCTGTATGCGACGGAGAATGTGCTCCACCTCGCGGAGCGGCTCACCGAGCTCACTGGCTTCAACAAGGCGTTCTTCTGTAACTCTGGCGCAGAAGCCAACGAGCTCGCGCTCAAGACCGTGCGTCGCCACGCGCACGCGATGGGTAAGCCCGAGTCGGTCGTCATCGCGCTCGAGAACAGCTTCCACGGGCGCACGACCGCAACGGTCGCACTGACGGGCCAGCCCAAGTACCAGAAGGACTTCGGCCCGTTTCCCGGCGGGATCGTGCACGTGCCCGCGAACGACGCGGTCGCGTTGGAGGTGGCCTTCGCGAGCCACGCGGTCTCGGGTGTCTTTCTCGAGTTCGTGCAGGGCGAGGGCGGCGTGCTGCCGCTTCGCCCCGACTTCGTCGCGGCGGCCGCGTGTCTTTGTCGTGAGAACGATGCGTTCCTCGTGGCCGATGAGGTCCAAACGGGCGTCGCTCGCACGGGCCGCTTCCTTGCGAGCGAGTGGTACGGCGTGAAGCCAGATATCACGACACTCGCGAAGGGGCTCGCGAGCGGCGTGCCGATCGGCGCGGTCGTGTTCAACGAGCGCGCGGCGAGCCTCCTTCATCCTGGTGATCATGGCTGCACGTTCGGCGGGAACCCGTTGAGCGCGGCCGCGGCGCTCGCGACGCTCGACGTCATCGAGGACGAGGGGCTCGGCTATAACGCGTGGGAGATGGGCGGGCGGCTCCGCGTCGGCGCCATGGAGCGCATCCCAGGCGTCTCCGAGGTCCGCGGCCTGGGCCTCCTGAACGGCATCGTCCTTGACGAGCCCATCGCGAAGCGAGTGAAGGCCGACGCGGAGGCCGCGGGGCTCCTCGTGAACGCGATCGGCGAGCACGTGCTGCGCTTGGCGCCGCCGCTCATCGTGAACGCGGAGCAAGTGGACGAAGCGATGTCCCTGCTCGCGAAAGCGGTCGAGCGGTAACTCGAAGCCTCAGGGCGCAGCGTAGTGGTTTCCACTCCAAGCTGCAATGACCCGTGAGGAGCTCGATGAGCTTCTCTAGTTCGTCTTGTTCGCTGCGTGGATCATCACGTTGTGCACTCCCTCCGCCGCTTCCATGAGCGCCTCGGGGAACGTGGGGTGCGTGTGGATCGTCATCGCGAGGTCCTTGGCCGTCGCGCCCATCTCGATGGCGAGGGCGGCTTCTGCTATCATGTTCGAGGCTTCGGCGCCCACGATGTGCACTCCGAGGATGAGGTCGGTCTTCTTCTCCGCGACTATCTTCACGAAGCCGTCGATGAAGTTGATGCTCTTGGCGCGGCCCAACGCGCCGTAAGGGAAGCGGCCCACGGCGACTTCGAGCCCCTTGTCCTTGGCTTGCTGTTCCGTGAGGCCGACCGTCGCGATCTCGGGCTCCGTGAAGACGGCCCACGGTAGCGCCTTGTAATCGAGCGCCGCACCCTTGTCTCCCGCGATGTGCGCGGCCGCGACGAGGCCTTCCTTGCTGGCCTTGTGAGCGAGCGCGGGGCCGGGAACGATATCGCCGATGGCGTAGATGTTCGGCACGCTGGTCTGGCCCCTGTCGTTGACCTTGGCGAGGCCCTTCTCGGTGAGCTGCACGCCAGCCTTGTCGAGGCCGAGGTCTTCCGTGTTCGGGCGGCGGCCCACGCTCACGAGCACCTTGGTCGCGGCGAGCTTCTCTTCCTTGCCGCCGACGTCGATCGTGACGTGGGACCCGTCGAAGCCCTTGGCTTTGGCCTTGGTGAACGTCTGGACGCCGTCCTTCTTGAGGCGGCGCTCGACGACGCGCACGAGGTCAGCGTCCTGGCCGGGCAAGAGCTGGTCCATCATCTCGACGATTGTGACCTTGCTGCCCAACGCTGCGTAGGCCTGGCCGATCTCGAGCCCGATGAAGCCACCGCCGATGACGACGAGCGACGCGGGCACTTCCTCGAGGTCGAGCGCTCCGGTGCTATCGATGATGGTCCTGCCGTCGAACGTGAAACCGGGGATCTGCACGGGGCGCGAGCCCGTCGCGAGGATGCAGTGCTGGAACTCGACCGCCACGGGGCCGTCCTTGGTCTGCACCGTCGCGCTCTTGGGGCCGGTCAATCGCGCAGTGCCGAAGAGCGATTCGACCAGGTTGGCCTTGAATAGCTGGCCGATGCCGTTCGACAGGCCCTCGCTGACGCCGCGCTTCCACGCTTGCGTCTTCTTGAAGTCGATCTTGATGGGGCCGACCTCGATGCCGATCAGGGGCGCTTCCGTCCTGAGGTCGCGCACGGTCTTGGCGACGTGGAGGAGCGACTTGCTCGGGATGCACCCGACGTTGAGGCACACGCCGCCTAGGCGGTCCTTCTCCACGCAGAGCACTTTCTTGCCGAGTTGTGCGGCGCGGATGGCAGCGACGTACCCGCCGGGGCCCGCCCCGATCACCAGGACTTCGGTCGTTTTCGTGTTCATCGGAAGAACGGTCCTTTCTATGGCGTTCGAGACCTCAGGGCCGTATTAAATAGTGATCTGCGGACTCCTCAGCGGAAGCGCACTGCTATTGGCGCCAGGCGTGGGTGCGCAGACAAGCACGACAACGACGACTCCCTGCCTCGTGAACGGCTCCGTCCTAGGGCAGATCGTGACCGCGAACTCGTCCAGCACAACGACGACCAGCCGCTCGCAGGACGTCTCTTTGACCGAGTCGAACGTCCTCATCGGGCTCGCCCTCCGGAACGCCGGTGCGACGGACGTGACGTTCGCCGCACTGCGCGGCTCGACCGTGACGACCACCGCGACGGGCGACGTCACGCGGACGGCCTCGCTCACGGCGGACAATGCGCTAAGCGCGCTCGCGCTGGGCTTGACCGCGGGGGCGATCAACGCGAGCGACGCCCTCGCGTGCATCAGTGACCTGGGGCGGACAAGCTCGGCCACCACCACGACGACGACCCAGTCGATCAGCCTGAACGAGAACACGGCACTGGCCGCGATCGCGCTGGCGCGAGCGACGGGCACGGCCCCCTCGCTCGCTGACGTCGGCACGATGTCATCGAGCACAAGGACCACGGTCACGATCGACCAGACCGTGAACATCGACGCCGCCGACGCGCTGCGGCTCCTCGCGCTGTTGGCGTGAGCCTCGCCCTCAGGGCGTGCTCGGCACAGCGAGTGGTTGCTGCTGCGTGACGCAGTGGAACGTCCCCATGCCGTACACGAGGTCGCCCGCGTAGATGGGCACCACGGTGCGCATGGGGAACACCTTCTGCAGGATCCTCTTAGCGCGCTCGTCGTTCTCGTGATGGAACATGGGCGCCAGGACGACGCGGTTCGCGATGTAGAAGTTCGCGTAGCTCGCGGGGAGCCTGCCTTCTTCGTCACCAAAGTAGCCAGGCATGGGCAACTCGACGACGGTCAGCGGCGTGCCATCCTGGTCCTTCATGCTTTGGAGCCGCTTGAGGTTGGCCGCCAGCGGAGCGTGGTTCGCGTCGTCCTCGTCCTCCTCGACGGCCGCGACGACGGTGCTCGGGCCGACGAAGCGCGCGATGTCATCGACGTGGCCGTCCGTGTCGTCCGCCTCGATGCCCTCGCCCAGCCACAGGAAATGGCGCACGCCGAGGAAGTCTTGCAGCTTCTTCTCGATCTGCGCTTTGGAGAGGTCGGGGTTCCTGTTCTTGTTCAGGAGGCACTGCTCCGTCGTCATGAGCGTGCCGCGACCGTTCACTTCGAACGAGCCGCCCTCCATGACGATACCGGCCTCGAACATTGGGAGGCCGAGGTGGGGCTGGAGCTGGTGCGGGATGGTGTCGTCGGGCAGCAAGCTCTCGTATTTGTCGCCCCACGCGTTGAAGCGCCACTTCGTCATCGCAAGCTCCGAGCGCGTGGGTGTGACGTCGCGCTTGACGAAGGTGGGCCCGTAGTCGCGGAACCACACGTCCGCAGGCGGAACGTCCCACAGGACGACGTTCTTGAGCGACTCTTGGACGACCCACTTCTCGACGCGCTCGTGCGCGTCATCATCCTTCACGAGGAGGTTCACGCGCTCGTGCTTGCACAGCGCGCGGATCATTTCGCGGTATGTCTCCTCGGCCGCATCCACTCGACCCGGGAAGGTCATCGGGTCGTGCGGCCAGGAGAGCCACGTCGCCGCATGCGGTTCCCACTCGGCTGGCATGCGATAACCAAGCGACGCCGGCGTCGGTAGCGTCAATCCAAGAACCTCTGTGAGAGATCCGCGTACGCGTCGATGCGCCTGTCCCGGAAGAACGGCCAGCCTTGGCGCACGACATCGATATCAGCGAGGTCGAGCGTGGCCACGAGCGCTTCCTCCTTGTCATCGCTTGCCTGCGCGAGCACTTCGCCAAGCGGGCCGCAGATGAAGCTGCTGCCCCAGAAGCGCATGTCGCCTTCCTTCCCGACGCGGTTGGCCACGCTGACGAACACGCCGTTCGCTATGGCGTGCGCGCGCTGGATGGTGATCCATGCTTGGCGCTGCTTCTCGGGAATGCCGGCGCTCTCGTGCGCCCCCGCGCCGATGGCGGTGGGGTAGAAGAGCACTTCCGCGCCCCGCATCGCGGTCAAGCGCGCCCCCTCGGGGAACCATTGGTCCCAGCACACGAGCGTGCCGACCTTGGCGTGCTTCGTGGGGAACGCCCGGAAACCGAGGTCTCCGGGCGTGAAGTAGAACTTCTCGTAGTAGTTGGGGTCGTCAGGGATGTGCATCTTGCGGTACTTGCCCACGAGCGCTCCGTTCTCGTCGATGACGACCGCCGTGTTGTGGAAGAGGCCTGGCGCGCGCTTCTCGAAGAGGGAGCCGACGAGGGTGATGCCGCGTTCCTTGGCGACTTTGGAGAGCGCGTCCGTCGTGGGGCCTGGGATGCTCTCGGCGAGGTCGAAGTACGCCGCGTCCTCCTTCTGGCAGAAGTAGAGGCTGCTGAAGAGCTCGGGCGTGCTGATGATCTGCGCGCCCTGGTCTGCCGCGCGGTGGATGAGGTCGATGCAGCGTTTCACGTTCGTGCCGACGTCCTCGTGCATGCGCATCTGCACTACGCCGACTCGGACGATGCGCGACTCTTCGGTCACGCGTTGGGCTACGCGGGCCTCGGTCTTGGGTGTTTCGCAGGGGTGAGGCTCGATCAGCCCGGTCCCAGCACGTCCGCGATCTTGGCGCGCTCCAACTCAAGGTCCTGGTCGCGCCATCGGAGGCGTTCGAGCAAGCGCGCGTCGCCCGGCTCGAACACGACTCCGCGGTACTCGACGTCCATCAGGACAAGCCCCTCGGCTCGCGCGGTGCCAAGCTCTGCTGGCTTCCCCGCGTCCAGCGTCGCTTGGATGATGTCGCGTGGCAGCTCGCCTGATGCGACGCGTCGGCCCGCTTCGACCATTCGGCGCACCTGGTTCCAGAGGAAGCTCTCGCCCGCGACGTCCACTAGCAGGTAGGCGCCGCTGCGCCGCACATCGATGGCGGTCACGCGGCGAACGGGGTCCTTGCCTGGTTCCAGACGGCAAAACCCTCTGAAATCGTGCCGCCCCACGAACGGCGCCATGGCTTCCTGCAGGGTGGCTGCGTCAATGTCGGAGCGCAGATGATATCGGTAGCGCCGCTGGCTGGCCAAGCGCGGGTCGAAGCCTCCGTCCACGTCCACGATCGCCCAGGCCCACACGTCCTCCATGTTGCGGGTGAGCGCTTGCAGGAGCTTCTCGCGGAGGAAGTCGGTCTCGAGGGCGACGACGTTGCCACGAGCCCACACGCCAGCGTCCGTGCGGCCCGCGAAGCGCAAGACGGGGTCGTTCGTGCCTAGCTTCTGCATTGCTCCCAGCATCTCGCTTTGGACGGTCCGCAGCGGCTCTGGCTGTGCTTGGCTCCCATGGAAGCGCGAGCCGTCATAGGCGAGCTTCACGGCGTAGCGGGGCACGGTTTGTGCACAGGGGAGGCTCGCTGGATGAACTTGGCCCAACCTTCTTGCCGCAGACCCACCGTGGCTCCATCGTGCCGCGCCATGTGGACCGCCCACTTCCCCCGTCGAACGAGCTGCGCAAGAGGATGCGGGAAGCGGGCGTGAATGACGTGCCCACTGAGGGGAACGAGCACGCGCTCCAGGGCCTCTTCTGGATGGCGGGCTATCTCTTGGAGCGACAGAAGCGCGTGGGCTTCCCCA
>JBAZZN010000139.1:0-7173 GCA_041658815.1 Thermoplasmatota archaeon | reverse complement strand
ACCGCGTGCGATTCGTCCACGCGCGAAAGGCCATCCGGAAGGACATAAGCCGTCTTGGTCGCGCCTTGGCCAAAGCGAGCCTATCGGCCTTGGAATTCGTACTTCTCCTTCTTCACGAACGCTTCCATCGCTTTCTTCTGGTCGGTCGTGGCGAAGCACTGCGCGACTGTTTCCAGCTCGTAGGCGAGGCCCGTCGCGAGGTCCACGTCCGCGCCGCGGTTCATGGCGGCCTTCGAGAGGCCAAGAGCGATGGGGGCGTTATGCGCGATGGCGTTCGCCATTGCGAGAGCGCGCTTCATCAGCTCGGCTTGCGGGACGACGTCGAGCACGAGGCCCAACTGCTTCGCCTCGTTCGCGTCGAACCTGCGGCCCGTGAAGACGAGCTCCTTCGCGCGCTGGATGCCAACGTAGCGGGGCAAGCGCTGGGTTCCACCGAAGCCCGGGTGGATGCCAAGCGTGACCTCGGGCAGGCCGAATACGGCCTTGTCCGCCGCGAGGATGATATCGGCAGCCATGGCGAGTTCGAGCCCGCCGCCGAAGGCGAAGCCGTTCACCGCTGCGATGACGGGCTTGCCGCCAGTCTCCAGCACGCGGATGGCGTTCTGGCCAAGCTGCGTGAAGTGGCGCGCCTCCGCGACGGTCTTGGTGCTCATCTCCTTGATATCAGCGCCTGCGATGAATGCCTTCTGCCCCTCGCCTGTCACGATGAGAACTCGAACGTCGGGGTCCGCAAAGGCGGCGCGCGCTTGCTTCTCGAAGTCCGCGAGCACCTTGGCGTTCAGGGCGTTCAATACGTCGGGGCGGTCCACCGTGAGCACTGCGATACGGCCTTCCTTCTCGAAGCGCACGAGGGGGAGGTCCCAATGCTCGTTCTTGGTGCCCAGGCGCTGGAGATCCTTGCTCATGGGGAAGCTGTTGCCCCACTTCTGGTGATACTGTTGGACGAGGTCGAGGGCGCGCTTCGTGCCCATCGCGTTCATCATCGCGAAGGGGCCCTTGGCCCAGCGCAGGCCGACGGTCGCGCCCTTGTCAGTGTCCACGGCGGTGGCGACGCCTTCCTCGACGAGGCGCGACGCGATGCCGAACGTGACGGCGAGGAGTCGGTCCGCGACAGCGGCCTTCTTCGATGGGTCCGCAGACCCTTGCAGATCCCAGTTCTTGCCGCTGGCGACCTGCTTCTCCAGGAGCGCGGCGGGCTTGTAAGCCTCGCCGAAGCCTTGGTGGAGCGTGGTCTCGGCGTGGAGCGAGATGGGGACGCCCGTGACGTTCATCAGCTCGAATGGACCCATCGTGATCTGGAATGTCTCCTTCGCGGCCGTGTCGATGGTGGCGATATCAGCGACTCCTTCTTCGAGGATGCGGACAGCTTCGTTCACCCACGGCACGAAGAAGCGGTTCACGGCGAAGCCGTAGGCGTCAGCGGTGGGGATGGGCACCTTGCCGATGGCGCGCGTGACCTTCACGAGCTCGTCCACGACGGCGGGGTCAGTGTGGCGTCCCGCGACGACCTCGACGAGCTTGTTCACGGCGGCTGGGAAGAAGAAGTGCATGCCCGCCACGCGTTGGGGGCGGTCGGTCGCCGTCGCGATGTCAGTGACGGAGAGGGATGAGGTGTTCGTCGCGAAGATGGCGCTGGGCTTCGCGTGCTTGCTGACCTCTGCGAAGACCTCCTTCTTGACCTTGAGGTCCTCGAAGACGGCCTCCACGATGAGGTCCGCGTCCTTCACGGCCTCGTGCACGTCGGTCGTGCCGTGGAGGCGCGATAGCAAAGCGTCCACGTCGGCGGCGGCCATCTTGCCTTGTTCTACGCGCTTGCGCAGCGGTGCTTCGATGCGGTCGCGGCCCTTCGCCACGAACTCTGGCTTCACGTCGCGCATCATGACTTGGAAGCCTGCGGCCGCGAACGCTTGCGCGATGCCGCTGCCCATGTTGCCCGCGCCAAGAACGGCTACCTTCTCGATGGCCATGCGGCGGCGAAGCGGGGGCGTTGACTTGGGGTTTTCCCCACTGGGACTTCCGAGGCATGGCAACCGTTATCACGCGCTCGACGCGTGGCCAGCGGGATGCTCGCCCCTGGCGACCTCGTCCCCGATTTCGCGCTTCCCGTCGCGCATGCGGACGGCAAGAAGGAAACTGTCCAGTTCAAGGCGCTCCTGGGCAAGGGCCCCATCGTCATCGAGTTCTTTCCCCTCGCGTTCACGCGAGTCTGCACGACGCAGATGTGCGATGCTCGTGACAATGTTGGCTCGTTCACGCACGCCCGGGCGCAGGTGTTCGGTTTCTCATGCGACACGGTGTTCACGAACGCGCAGTTCGCCAAGTCGCTCGACTCGCCGCATGGCTTCTTCTCGGACGCGAACCGGGACGTCGTGCACAAGCTGTGGGCCACGCAGGAGGTCGCTGGCGTGCGCGAGGCGGCCAAGCGCGGCTGGATGGTGATCGACCAGCACGGCATGGTCGTGGACATCTACGTCACTGACAAGCCCGGCGACGCGTGGGTCGGCACGAAGGGGATCGAGAGCGCGCTCATGTGCGCAAAGTGATCGAAGCGCGGACTGGAGTTCGGGGGTCGGTCGGCGTCGTCCCGATCCGCCCATTCGTGCCATGGCGCGCTCAGGGCTGCTTGACGAACGGCTGGTGGAGCGCGACTGGCTCGACGTTCTTGCGCAGGCGCAGGTTCAGCATCTCGACGCCAAGCGCGAAGGCCATGGAGAAGTAGATGTAGCCTTTTGGAACGTGGACGTCGAAACTCTCGGCGACAAGCATGACGCCGATCATCATGAGGAAGCTCAGCGCGAGCATCTTGACGGTCGGGTGGCGGCCCACGAACGTGCCGATCGGGCTGGCGGCGAACATCATGACGGCCACGGCCGCGACGACCGCGGCGATCATGACGGGAAGATCGTCCACCATGCCAACGGCGGTGATGACCGAGTCGAGCGAGAAGACGATATCAAGCGCGAGGATCTGCGCGATGATGCCAATGAACGTCACTCCAGGCTTCCCCGCATTGTGCGCGCGCTCGACCTCGAGGCTGCCGTGGATCTCGTGGGTGGACTTCGCGACGAGGAAGAGCCCACCGATGAGGAGAACGAGGTCGCGCCCCGAGACCTCCAACGACATGACCGTGAAGAGGGGCGCGGTGAGGCCGATCAGCCAGCCGAGGCTGAAGAGCAGGCCGACGCGGATGAACATCGCAAGACCGAGCCCCACGCGCTGCGCGCGCTGCCGCTGGTGGGCCGGGAGCTTCCCTGCGAGGATCGAGATGAACACGACGTTGTCGATCCCGAGAACGATCTCAAGCGCCGTCAGTGTGGCGAATGCCAGCCAGATCTCAGGCTGGCTCAGAAGCTCCAGCATGCCAACCGCGGGAGGTGCGAGCCCATCTTATGATGGTTACGAGCGCGGGCAGGCGGATCCGCCGGGGAGAGGCCGGCGAATGCGCCCTCCGCGCCTCATGCTCAGAGTGGGCTGCTCGACGCTGAGCGCGTCGGCGATCCCCATCGCGCGCCAAGCTTCCTTCGGGTGTTCGCGCGGGAACTTCAGCGCGAGTTCCGGGAGGCTGTCTGGCGTGGGGGCTCGGAGGCCGTGGGGCTGATGACCGCCTTGCCGGCCCCATTTCCAGATCGGTCAACGACCGGTTATGGCCCCAGAACTTGGCACGAAGGGCTGGGCACCTAACCGGTAGGCGTCGTCCGCTTAGTGTGAACATGGTTTACACGAGGAAATAGTCTTCGCCGACCGGTCCGAAAGTGGAATCGGGCAGCGGGCAACGTATTTCACGCTTTGGCGTGAAAAGCCTATTCGACTCGGGGCGGCGCGTGTATACCCAGCGAAGGGACGTTCGCCCCGAGGAAGTAGGTGCCGTCTGTCACGCCGACGTCCATTCGGGGCGGCGCGCGAACGGTCCATGGCCCAAGCTGTGATCGGGCGCCTATCGAGGGTGCGTTCCAATCCGGATAAACGCGGCCATTTGGTGCCTCGACGGTGAGGTTGGTCACAAACCCGAAGGCAGAGCCGACGAGTGACCCGTCCTGTGTGAAAGACCTCGATTCAGCATGTGACCCGTGCACCCCTGGCGCAAGGATCGTGCCATTGTCGCTCGCGCGCCAATGGATGACTTCGCTGCCGCTCATGACCGCCGTGTCAAGGGCTTGGTCGGAGACGATGGTAATCGACACCTGACGCTCCTGCGATGAGATCGCGACGATCCGTCCACTCCCTTGGAATCCATCGGCGGAGAGTGTGTTGTGGCCCACGTGGGAACCGGTCTCGGCGTCAACGGTGGGCATTGTAAATCGGTTTTGACCCACCGCGATGGCGTTGCCGTAGATGTCAGTATCGGTGCCCACTCCACGCGCCCGATCCACCGGCGTTCCCTCGGACTCGCCCCAGATTTCCATGAGATGCATGGTACGTTGGGAGGCACCGGTACGGAGGGGCAATGCCGTGGTGACCTGGAGGAAGAGAAAGCCTGGCAAGCTTTGCGATAGCTCCACGGTAGTCCAGGGGGTACGCGAGATAATCGTCCGCGAGAACGAATGGTGCGAGATCGCCAGGCTCCACGAATATTCTGCGGACTCGCGCCCGTCGACGCGCAACGACCACCGGCCAGCCATGTCTGGGGTGAGTTGCGCACCCCATGGCGCCACGCCGTCAACGAGCGTCCCGTCCGGGCGATAGACCAGCATTTGCACCGGGGTCAGACGAACGCCGTCCTCAACTGCAAAGGACAGGATGACGATGTCGCCAAGCGCAGCATCGAAGGCATAGCGGTCCTCCGCATCAAGGCCCAAAGTGAGCCGCCCAGAGTACGTTCCGGGACCAATGAACAATCCTTCGCCGGTCCCTGGAGCATCGCCACCACTGCCCGCATCGTCGTCCAGTATGTTAGACACAGCCCCTGAGGTGGTCAGGAGAAGAGTTGTGGCTAGTAACAGCGCGACTTGAGCACGCACGTGAGTCGCAGCTCTCAGAAGCGTCCTAATCTTTCTGGTGAGATCCTTGTGGCTTTCCGCGAGCGGTGCCGAGCGAGATCTCGTCCCCGTCGGGCTCAGAATGCCTTATCGTCGACGGCGTGTGGTGCCGTGTGCTGTCGCCCGACGCGGGAACTGCGAATACAGATTCCTCGCCGCGATCTCATGCGGACGCACCAGTGGGAACGCCGAGCGTATCTTTTCGCTGGGAGCTTTCGGCGGGACGAGCCGGGGCAGTGACCGGTCGGAGGGGTCAGGAAGGGGGAGCATGGGCCCGTCGTCTCCCTCGGAAAGGAAGAACGATGGGACTTGCCGGCCCGCTTTTCCGACCGGTTAATGACCGGTCAACGACCGGTTGTGGCCCCAGAACTCGGCACGGAGTCGCACGACCTACGGAGGCGGGCGGGAGGGACCCGCGAGCGGAGATGCCATGAAACGCCCAAGCACCGGGTAGCCGGTCCTGGGCGCGTGGCTAGTTGGAGGCCGGGCCGAAAGCAGACCGCGCACTCGCTACTCCTCCGGTCCGCTTCGAGTACGACAACCCGTGAAGGTCCGCGCCAACCTGGAACACGAGATCAGCGTCCCAGACAGCGCCGACACACAACGCCGAGGCCGCATCACGATACAAGGACCAGGAGTCGTGCGTAGAATGCTCGTCCAAGGAGCACCCCACTTCGCCAGGAACAGCCCGAGCGTCAAGACAAAGAACGACCGCCTCACCAAGAAGCTGGGCAGGAACATCGCCCGCGTTGCGGAGGGCCCCGTCGAGCCGTGGGAGCGGCGTGCGCGGAGTGCAGTGAAGAAGAATAAGCGAGGAGGGCCGTCGTCCCCTCTGATTTCATGGGGGAACCGATGGGATGAGGTACGTCGGGAAAGGATCAGGGATCTTTTCCTGGGACGACGGGCCTCTCCTGCCAAGTCCCGATGATGCTCGGGCACAAATCAAGGTCTGGGTGTCACCCGCCGGACGAAGAACGCCAGCGTGGGCGATGAGCATGAAAGAAAAGAGGTTTCCCCCGGCCTGGGTTCGCACACAAGTGCCGGGGGCGGATATGTTCGGTCCGTTGAGTTTGGCTCAGCGGAACGTGACGGTCCTGTCCGTGCCGTACGTGGCGGGCGTCTTGAAGTCCGCCTGGACGGGGGAGCCCGACTCGGGGATGAGCTGCGTCTCGACGGTCGTTCGCTCTGCGAGCGTTCCACTGTAGAGGTTGAAGTGGAGCTGCACGAGGTCGCCCGCTTCCATGACGTCGCCCGTGCCGGTCCCACGGACCCAGGTGGGCACGAAGAACGTGTTCCCAGCCGCGCCATCGGCCAACGTTGACGTGCTGTGGTTGTAGTTCCGTGTCGTCGTGCCGTCCGAGTAGCGGACGATGAGCTCCGTGAGGTCCATGGGGAGCGCGCCCGCGGAGAGCTCGATGTTGACGTCGATGTCCCAGATGTCGACCGACGTATTGTTGCGCACGCCGTACACGTTGAGCACCTTGAGGTTGGACGACACTTCCTGCGTCGCCTCCTTGCCGGTGCTCTGCGCGCGCTGCTGCAGCGTGCCAGTCGTGTTGATCAGCACCGCCGCGGCGACCGCGGCGACGAGGACCATCGCGATGAACACGATGAGGGTACCGACGCCGACTTCGGCGTGGTCGTTCTTGCGGTTGAGGTAGGCTTGGTTGGCCTTCAATTGGTCACCGAGCCGCTCATCGTGCGGGGAGGCCAAGCTGTTGGCGTTTCCTCCCAATTGCCGATGGGTCACGGTTGGCCATTTCCCCCGCTCTTGACATGTCATGACACGATGGGAGGGGACTTGACCGAGAACGTGAAGCCCCGGCATTTGGCAAGGCTGGGTCCGCGCTAGCTTCTTGGAGCCACCGGGGCGCTGCGCGCGCGGCGGCTCCCGCGGCGCCCGCGGTACCCACGGCGCCCGCGGGCAATCCTCCGGCGTCCTCGGGCGCCGCGGGCGACCCGGGCGCCGCGGGAGCAGCGCCGCAGGCAACCAAATCTGGTCGACCATCTAGGAGACGATCATGGGGGGGATTGTTTGCGATCAAGTCAGATGGGAGGGGCCCCGGGTCACAACTCCTCCCTTGGATTCTAACGCCAAGAAACAAAGAACCCAAGAATCCAATCTGACTGCGGGCTCGCTCGACGCCTTGGCTTCTTGGCTTATTGGATTCTTGGCGTGGACGAAGCTGCCGCAGGA
>JBAZZN010000138.1:0-7185 GCA_041658815.1 Thermoplasmatota archaeon | reverse complement strand
ATTTGGCAGCTACGTGCAGCTCATCGCGCTCCTGAACATCATCCTCGCTGCGTTCAACATGCTCCCAGTGGGCCCGCTTGACGGCCGCAAGGTGTGGCGCTGGAGCAAGCTCGCCTTCGCGGGCATGTGGGCGCTCATCCTCGCGCTTGGACTCCTCTTCGTGATGTAGGATAGCTTCCGTGGCATTCGAGCATCGTTCCAAGGGGAGGTCCCATGGAGTGCGAGACGCACCAGCCCCAGTTTGGGTTCTTGGGTTCTTTGTGTCTTGGTGTAAGGAGCGCCACGCCAGGAAACAAAGACACCAAGACCCCAACGAGCCCAGAGCAATTGGCGTGACGCAGGACATCCACTCTCTGACGCCTCTGGCCTCCGCATGGACCTCTATGACAGCACAGGCGTGGCCGGCATGTGCGACATGAGCTACTCGTGGGACTTCTGCCACGCGCCGCCTCACGTCATACGCGCGTTCTTGACGACGGACCAACCTTCGGCAGCTCGTACGTTCACGCTGACTCGCTATGCCTGATCGGCAGCCACATCCTTCTCTGCCACGAGCGACATCGTCACGACCGCGGCCACCAGGAGCGCCGCACCAGCAAGCTCCACCCAACCGAACGACTCGCGGCCGATGGCGAACGACACGATGCTCGCGACCAGGATCTCCACCAGCAAGATCACGGCGCTCACGGACGCGCGCAGCGTGCGGAGGCCAAACGACCACAAGCCGTACGCGAGAGCCGTCGTGACGAGCCCAGCATAGACGATCGCAAGGACGCCCTGCGCGCTCGTGACGTGAAGCGGCGCGGGGTCCAGCCAGACGAGCGGCAAGAGCACGACCGCGGAGAGCGCGAAGGTCCACGCGGTCACGGTGAGTGGGTCGTGCTCGCCCAGCGCCTTGCGGTTCATCACGAAATAGATGGCCCACGCGAGGCCCGACGAAAGCGCGAGGAGGTCGCCCACGAGCTGGCCGCCCGCGAGGCGCGTGGGGTCAGCGCCAACGACGAGGAGCGAAGCGCCCGCAAGCCCCGCCAGCAGCGCGAGGATGCGCCGCGGCCCCAAACGCTGATGGAAGAACACGCGTTCGAGGAGCGCGACCAGAAAAGCGCTGCTGTTGACGAAGAGCGCCGTACGCGCGGGCGTGGTCAGCGTCTGGCCCTCGTACTGGAGCAGGAAACCGATGGCGTTGGCGGCTGCAAGCGCCCAGAACCACGGGCGACGAACGGGAGCGAAGGACAAGCGGCCCAACGCCGCCGCGACCACGAGCATCACAGCGCCCGCGAGCGCAAAACGCAGGAACGAGAAGCTCGCGGGGCCCACTGAATGGAGCCCGACATCATTCACGTTGAAGCTGGTGCCCCAAAGGACCGCGGCCAGGATCGTCGCCCCGACCGCTATGTGCGCGGAAGGCGCGACGGAGGGGCGACGAGGCACGAGCAGGGGAAGGCGCGCCGAGGCAGAAAAATGCCGCGGACTCAGATCCTCGTCACGGACCAATCGAAGGTGAGCGAGCCGTCCGTCCCTTCAAGCAAGAACGCGCCTTCCGGCTTGTCAGATCCGCCGCTGTTCGCGGTGGCTTTGAGCACGTCGAACGTGAGGATGATGCCGCCGCGTGCGTCGCCGACGACGTCCACCGGTTCGCCTCTCGAGTCAGTCACAGTGAGGATCATGGGAGCGCTGAGACTCTCGCGCGAGCTGGACGAGTCGTCCACATCCAGTCGAATGATCCTCGTGCTGCCGTTCGCGAGCGTGACGGTCTGCGTGACCACGCCTAGCTGCGCCGTGACATTCACAGGCTCCTTGCCTGGCGCGCGCACGGTGATGTTGGCGAGCTGGAGCCCGAGGTCCCACAGGGGGTCCGCGTCGATCCCGTCGCGCACGCCGTCTCCGTCCGTGTCCGCTTTCGTGGGGTCCAAGCCGAGCGCTTTCTCGACGTCGTCGGGCAAGCCGTCGTGGTCCGTGTCGCCCACGCAGGGGCTGCTCGCGACGTGCTTCGTCACGCCGCGCACTGTGATGTTCCAGCCGGCCATCTCTTCACCATCGCCAAGCTTGTCGGGAAAGGGCCGGTCGCTGCTCCACTCGTTTGGCTTGAGGCCGCCGATGTCCTTGCACCCGTCAAGCTCCCCCAAGAACGTTCCCGCAGCGGACTCGCGGATGCCCAGCGCGCGGAACTGGGCGACCAGGGGCGAGCCCGCAGGTAGCCTGATATCATTACCGTCGAGCAAGCCGTCGTCGTCCGTGTCCACGCTGCGCGAAATCGTGCCGCGCACGTACTCATCAAGGTCAGTGAGCCCATCACCATCGGTATCCACGCTGTGTGTGTCGGACGTGACGCTGCGCGTGACGGGTCCGTCCTTCGTGACGACCGTGATCGCATGCTGCGTCGTCTCGGCCGCGTCACTCAGGCCATCGCCGTCAGCGTCGCCGTCGCGAGTCGAGCCCCCGCTGCTCGTGCAACCGGCGAGGAAGAGAACGCAGATGAGGAGCGTGAGGAACTTCGTTTGTCGCATCGTTGGCTCGGCCTACTGGGACACGTAGATCCAGTTCCATGGCGGGACGTGGTTGGCCATGGTGGGGTCTCCAGTGACCTGCACGTTGTCGATGGCCTCAAGGTTGTGGAATCGCGGTTCGATGGAATAGTAGCCCGGACCCTGAGTGAAGCGCGAGGTGGGGATGGGCACGGCCGTCGAGATCTCGTCGTTCTGCGTTTGGCCCACGACGCTGCCGATGATGCGGTCGTCCGCGCCGTCACGGCCACGGTAGTGGAGCGTGAGCACGAGGTCCCCCGACGCGAGGACGCGGTTCTCGGGCGCGCCACCAGTAGCTGACGCGAGCGCTGCCTCGACCACGATGGTGTTGCCTTTGTCGAATGGGTGCAAGAACACGTAGTTCACCCACTTCTCGACGGTCACGCGAGCGCGCGTTTGTATGCCCGAGTACGTGACGAGGACGTCGTAGTCGCCGTTGCCCACGACGAAGCGGTCGTACGGGATGAACGCGCTCCCCGCACGGCCGTCCACGCGGAAGCCCGCGCCATGGCCGCCAGGCGGGTACACGAGGCGATCACCATAGTAGATCGCGTACTCGGCGTTGGGGGAGACGTCGGCCAGGCGCGAGACGAAGCCTTGTTGGGTGACGAGGAAGAGCGTCATGCCGGAAGCGGCCTTGGGCGCGGAAAGAGCGATGATGAGCGGGTCGCCGCCCACAGTGACGCAGCCTGATAGGAGCGGCGCGAGCGCCACGGCGCTCAGGGCGAGTGCCAGCGCGAGGTTGCGCCTCAAGTCAATCCTCAACCGCGGTGTTGCGTCAGGACGATTAAGCCTTTCCGCGATGGGCCTTTGCCTATTCCTTGCGCTCCTTCTTGGCTGCCTTGGCGGCCGCCTTGGCCTGCTTCGCGGCTTCGCGGTCAGCTTTCGCCTGGGCCCTCGCATCCACCGCGGCTTGCTTCGCGTCGAGCTTGGCCTGCTTCTCGCGGGCTTTGTCCAGCTGAGCCTTCTTCTTGCCCAGCTCCTTCTCCTTGCGGCGCGTCTCATCCGCGTCGGCCTTCGCTTGGAGCAAGGCAGCCTTGCGTTCGGCATCGTTTCGAGCACGCGCTTCCTTCGCTTGCTCCGCGCGGCGCTTCTTCTGCTCCTTGAACTCGATGCGGGCGAGCTGGCGCTCCTCACGGTCCTTGCGCACTTGCTCGCCGCGCACTTGCTTGTAGTTCGCGCGGCGCCCTGCGAACACGGCATCGAGCTGGGCCTTTCGCGCTTGGTACGCCTCGGGGTCGGAGCGCTTCAACTCCTCAAGGAGAACGAGCTGGCGAGGCGTGAGGACCACGCGTTGGGGGCGGCCTTGTTCAAGCCTGCGGGTCTCGCTGGCCTCGCGTGCCTTGCGGGTTACGACGACGGCCGATATCAGACCGACTATTGCGAGAGGGATCCAGTACGTGGGGACGTATGCTCCGGAGACTGAGAGGATGCCCACAGTCCCATACACGCCAGTCCCGCGCGTGCTCACTACCTTGAACTCAAAAGTGACAGAGCGGCCCAACTCGTAGAGCTTGTCGTGCGGCGTGAGCACGCTGAACGTGACGTTCCGCGTCTCGTGCGGTGGGACGTACACGCTGGGCGGAGTCGAGATCTCGAAGCCAGTGGGTGCCTTGGCTTCAAAGCGGTACACATCCGGGAACACGCCGTCATTGGTCACTTGGACCACATAGCGGACCGTCTGGAACTGGCCCGCCTTCTGGACCGTGTTCAGCGTCTGCACGTGAGCGATATCGTAGTTGTCCACCTGCGCGCCGAAGGTGATGGTCTGGTTGAGCACGATGTCTCCGGGTCCGGTGTAATTGGCGATGACTTGGAACATGAAGTCCTGCGCGTCCAAGAGCGGCGTCGTCTGCACAGTGATGGGCACTTCCACGACGTCACCGCCGTAGCTCACGATCGATGGGCGCCCCACTGTCACGACGAATCCGTGCGCGTCGCGTGGCTCTGCCTTGATAATCGTGAGGTGCTGGGTCGCGCCGGAGCCGGGCGAGCCGGGTTCCTGGTACACTGAGTCGCGCGAGAGGTCGTAGAACTGGCACGACTTCGTCACGGTGCCGCGGTAAGGGATCTCGTAGAAGGCGTCAGGGCAAACGAGCGCGAATGACACGAACGCCCCCTCGATGGCCTGCTGCGAGGGGGCTTGGGCCCGCGCTGGTCCAGGCAGAAGGAAGAGAAGGACGATGCCTGCGCCCCAGATGAGACGCCAGGCAGGAGAACGAAGCAGGGCCATTCAGAGCCCAGCTTGCTCACTGGTTGCGGCGGCGGCCGAAGAGCATCGCGGCTACGGCGACGAGACCCACCATCAGGATGGGCTCGGGGCCGGGCACGTAGAAGCCCTTCGTCGTCACGACGACGGCCACTTGCGTCGTGTCGCCCGTGAGCTTGGGGTCCAGCGCGTAGGCCGAAGTGATCTTGTACGTGACCACGCCGACCTCGTTCATGTAACCGTTCTTGTACGGCGTCTGGACCGTGAGCGCGACTTCCGCGGAGATCTGGTTGCCGCCGGCCTGCTTGGACTGGAGCACGATGGGGATCGGCACTGGGACGTTGAGGTTCTCTGCCTTGTCGAGCACGGCGAAGCTGACCTTTGTGTTCGCATTGCCGAAGTTCGTGAGCTTGAGTGGGAAGACGATCGCCGTCTGCGGGCGCTCGATCTTGATCGTTTCCGCAAGCTGCGCGTCGATGATGCTGAAGTAGGATGCGGCCACGGAGACGGTCGTCTTCCCGGAGCCTCCTACGCCGGGCGATGGGGGTGCTGCTGTCGCCGTGATCTCGATCGTTTCAGGCTGGAATGCCGGTGCCTGGTCAGACGCCGTCACAGACACGGAGAACGACTTGGTCACGGTGCTCGACGGCGCCGCGGCACTCGCGCCGGAGGGCGGGATGATGACGTCAGTCGCTGGCGAAACGAGCACTTGTGCCCAAGAGGGCTGCTTCGTGATCTGATACGTGACCGGGATACCGACGACGTTCGTCTGACCCGTGTTGTCGAACACCACGGTTATGGTGCCAGGGAAGACGAGCGCTCCTTGCATAGGTTTGACAGGATCCGACGGGGGAGTCACCGTGAGCGTGACAGTCGTCTGGCGTTGGGCCTCTGCGGTAGGCACGAGAACGACGATCGCGCTCGTGACCATCATCGCAAGCACGAGCAAGTGCATCTTGGGGAGCTGCATGGCGTCCTTCCTCTCCAGTTCGGCCTTTGCGAGTCCAAGCAGGGTATTTCTACCCTCGGAATCGCTCTCGGGAGGAAACGTGGGGGCCTCCTCCTGAGGGGCGAGCGAGACTCCGCTCATTCTCTTATAGAGTTATTGGATGCCACGTTTTCATGAATGGACCATGGGACAGGCTGGTGCTAGGGGCGCGGGTGCATCACTGGTCTGTGAAGGATGGTGCTCCTCTTGTGATGACGCTACAACGCGACTACGCGATGACGCGACATCTCTTGGGGCCATGCCGTCGCGTTGTCGTGTCGTCGCGTTGTAGTGACGCAAACGCACGCACTCAAGTTGTCGCTACCGCACTGGAGACGACCCCACCCGCGCCGCCAGCACCGGCCCGAGCGCTTCGACGACGTCCGTCGCGACGATGCCCCACGAGCGCTCCGCCACCGCGCGCTCTCCCGCCTCGCCCGTCAAGCGCGCTGCGAGGCGTGCCGCGTCGAAGGGCTTGAGGCCCTTGGCGAGGAGCGCGCCAGCGACGCCAGCGAGCGCGTCGCCCGTGCCGCCCACGCTCATGGCGGGGTGGCCAGTGGCGTTGAGTTTCACGCGGTGGCCGTCCGTGATGACGTCCACGGGCCCTTTCACGAGCCAGGTCGCGCCACCGCTCTTCTCGGCCGCCACGCGCGCCATTTCTGCGCGCGCTTCCGCGTCGCTTGGCAGCGTGAGGCCAGTGAGCGTCTTGAACTCGCGCGCGTGGGGCGACAGCAGTGTGGTTGGTGATAGCAAGTCGCGGCGCTGGACGATGGCGCCCAGCGCGTCCGCGTCCACGACGCACGGAACGCCAGCCGCGGCGGCGCGCTCGACAACGTGGTGCACGGCGCGCTGTGTCGTGTCGAAGAGACCAAGGCCCGGCCCGACGACCACGCTTTTCGCTTTCTTGAGCCAAGTGTTCAGCGTGACGCGGTTCGCGGGGTCCTCGAAGTCCAACTCCTCGCGCTCGAGTGGGCGCACGACGAGGTTTGGCGAGTATGACGCGACGACACTCCACGCGCGCTTGGGCGTAAGGATGATGGCAAGGTCCGCTCCAGCCCGCAGCGCCGCGAGGCCAGCGACCGCTGGCGCTCCTGTGTATGGACCGCCACCGATGATGAGCACGATGCCGCCCTCGCCCTTGTGCTGGTCCCAGCGGCCGCGCGGGTAGAGCTCGTACTCTCCGGGGCCAGTGTAGAGCGAGGCGGCGCGCGGGATGCCGATGTCGGCGATAGTGATGCGGCCGCTGTTCTGCTCCGTCATACCTTCCTTGATATCGTGGAACGTCACCGTCTCGCGTGGAACGTAGGTGAAACCGGTCGGCACATCCACCGCGATGACCTTGTTTGGGTGGCGCTGGAGCACGGCGACCCACTCGTCGTACGGGTGACGCAGCGCACCGCTCGTGCCCGCACCAAGGAGCGCGTCCAGCGTGACACCCGCACGCGAGACGGCGGCCTCGACCT
>JBAZZN010000137.1:0-7313 GCA_041658815.1 Thermoplasmatota archaeon | reverse complement strand
TGAGGCTGCTGCTCAAGCGCCCTTCGTGGCTTCCTCGTAAAGGAGGAAGAGCTTGGCGAGTCGCTCCTTCTCCTGCGCATACGCAGCTTCGAGCTCTGAGATGCGGTCCTTGTAGGCTTGGACCGCCTTCACGTCATCTTCGAGTGCCTGGAGCGCAACGATGCGTCGGTCCTTCTCGTCCTGCCTATCGTTGAGACGCGAGATCTCCGCGTCCTTCTCAGCAAGCACGCGCTCGCGCTGTGCCACCGTCTGGCCGCGGCCCTCGAGCTCGCGCGTGAGGCGGTCCACATGGGATAGTGCCGCTTGCAGTTCTTCCTCCTGCACGCGGTAGGCATCCCACAGCTTGGCGAGGCGGTCGGCGTCGGTCGTGGCAACGGCTTCGCCAGCGCTCATCATGCCAGCGCAAGGTTGGATAGGCGAATAAGCGTTAGCCAGCCATCACGAGCTCGCGCTCAAGCCCGCATTGCCGTTGCCGACGTACCGGCGGATGCGGTCCGTGACCGTGACGTCCGCCGCAGAGAGCTTCAGCGCGAGGCCAGGCAGCGACTGCTGCATGATGAGGACGTTCGCGTAGAGGAACGCGTTGCGGCCTTGGCGGTCCTCCTGAACAAGGCCCGCCTCGCGAAGGCGGCGCAAGTGCCAGTTGATGGTGGTCGCGGTCACGCCGAGGCGCTCCGCAAGAGCAGCGCGGTACGTGCCGGGATTCTCCATGATGGCGTCGAGGAGCTTGGCGGCCTCGTCGTTCTTGAGGAGCGGAAGGATGCGTCGCTCCACCTCGGTGAACGCGCCGCCGTTCTTGTAATAGCAGAGCTTGTTCCCGTTTGGCGTCATGACGATCATGCCAGCGGCCGTGAGTCGCTCGAGGTGGTACGTCGCGGTGCTGTACGAGACGCCCGCCTGCTCAGCGATGAGGTGCACGCCAAGGCCGGGCGTCTGGCACACGGCATCGAAGATCTGTTTTCGGGTATCGTTCTCCAGCGTGGTCGTCGGTCGTATGCGGTGATAGAGCGCGACGCCAAGCAGGCCGAGGAACCCCAACGCGGCGCCGCTTGCCGCCACGACGGCGATGGTGCCGCTTGGAGGAGGTGGAGCGACGAGCGTGGACTGCGCCCGCGCGTCGTCCGTCGGCGTCGTGCCGCTGGACCGTGATGCCGCAGGAGGCGCCGTGGCGGGCGCCGGGTCACTGGGCAAGGTGGTGGCAAGCGGAGCGCCCGCTTGACGCTGAGCGAACGCTTGGTGCGCCATGCCAGGGGACGAGCCGGCCAAGCCGTGCGGGAAGAGGATGTCGTTCCCGCCGACGAGCATCTCGTCACCAGGAAGAAGGGGGAAAGGAAGGAAGGCGGGCGCGACCGCGAGCGCGCGCAGCGTCGCGTGGACGCCAGGCAAAGCGGCCTCTGGCGCTCCAGGCATAGCGAGTGGCGTGCCAAGCACCGCATCAGCACCATCCAAGGACGTCATTACACGAATGTCGTTTGGCTCCACGTCAAGGATGTCGAGGACGGGGCCGAGGCCTTTAATCTCATCCAGCGCGGGTGCGAACGACGCGCCAGCAGCGATGCCGGCGGCGCAGGTGGTGACGACGAGGACGAGGGGGAACCTCACGCGCACTTCGGTGGCCTCCTTGGCAACCCATGGCAGGGTCGTCGCGAGAGAGTATGTGGATTCCCTTGTCACCGTGAAGGAGAATAGAAACAGGACCTCACTAGCCAAGAATGGTCAACGGAGTTCGCTGGGGAAGAGGGACGCGGTGGGGGACTCTGGGGGAACCCTACGCGGGGTTCCCCCAGGCCCCCTCCCAAGCGAGCCCGCTGGGATTCGAACCCAGGTCCCCAGCTCCGGAGGCTGGAAGTCTATCCGGACTAGCCTACGGGCCCGACGCGACTCTGGGGGGTAAACCCCCCAGACCCCCCTTATAGTGGACGCTGGGGGATTTGAACCCCCGGCCTCGTCCTTGCGAAGGACGCGATCTACCAGCTGATCTAAGCGCCCGGTTTGCCGGAACTCCTTGTGGGGAGCACGCCGACAAAGCGGCGCCCCTACATGAAGACGACGGACTCTGGGGGGCGAGCCCCCAGACCCCCATCTAGGCCCACGGGTCAGCGAACTCGCGCGCTTGCGTGCGGAGGTAACGGTAGAAGAGCCAGCTTAGGCTGCCGACGACGAAGACGGCGTCACGCATCATGGCCCAGAAGCTGATGCTGTACAGGTCGCTCACGCGCTGCTCGTAGAATCCGGCGACGTACGCGTCGCGGATGAGGACGACCAGGCTGACTGCGAAGATGGCGCAGACGACGAGGTCGAGGTAAAGGAAGATCTTCTTGAATTCGCGCTTCTCGAAACGTGCCGTCATCATGGTGCATCCATCCGGGGACGACTGATGAGGCACGCGTCGTTCATAGGAATAGCGAATGACCCCCGATGGAAACGAGGCACCAAAAGGGGGGTCTGGGGGGTTCACCCCCAGCGTCAGTTCGTGTCGCGAACGGCCGCAGCCGTTCGCGATAGGACGAAAGGTGCGTAGCGCCGGTCGCGCCGCAGCGCGATTCGTCCGAATCGCCGTGCAGGGAATTGGTTCGGCATGATGCCTGAACCCGTTTCCTAATAGCTGGTTTCACAGAGGGTCTGGCAGTTCCAGCAGCCGCTGTGGACGACGAGGTTCCGCCCAGCCAGTTCGACGCCTTCGTGCGCCAACTTATGGATCCAACCGCTCAAACCAATCGTAACCTTCGCTGCGGTGGATGATGCGCCACACATAGGTCTGCGCGCCGCGGGGAGTGTACACGATCCTGTAATCCCCCACGCGGAGACGAAAGTAGCTGTGGGACCCATCCTTCCGGAGGACCTTCACGTCGAATCCGCTGGGACGTGGGTCGTCTCGTATCGCGTCGAGCGCTTTGCGGAGTTGCTTCTTGGGCCCAGGTGCCAGCGTGCGGACGAAGTCCTGCACTTCGGGCGCGTACTTCAGTCCCATTCGAAGTCCGCGTCATCGATCCACGGGAACTTGCGGTCCTTGATGGAGCCGCGGAACGAGGCGAGGAAGCGGTCCGAGTCGATGAGGTCCATAAGCCTCGTGAGCGCGTCGGAGTAGGACGTCCCTGGCGGGGAGTACCCCTTGAGCCGGTCGCGGACTTGCGAGTCGAGGCTGATCGTCGTCGCGGGCATGTGATCTATGAAAGCTATGGATACCATTATTTATAAATCTAGCTTGGTTGGACCGCCGTGATCGCTCGTCTCCGTGTGGGCAGTTCGCCGAGAGCGGATCCGTCCGGATCGCGGTCCATCAGAACCGCGAGAGGACGCGAGGTGCGCCTCAGCGCGCCGGTCGCGCCGCAGCGCGATCCATCCGTCCCCCACGCGTCGCTTGCGTTGTGCATATTGTAAGTCGCACATTTTCGCGTAAGTTGTTCCTTTCCTCGTGGTCACGGAACATCTTATCAGGAGTCGGGGCCTCGGCGCGTTCCGAGGGTCTGATGTCCTTCCGCGTGATGTTCGCGCTTTCGACCGTGGTCCTGCTTTCTCCCTTCGCCGCAGCGACGTGGCACGGCGTGAACACGCGGGAGCCTGACACGGCGCGCGATGCTGGCAGCGGGCGTATGTTCACGACCCCTGACACGAGCCGTTCGGGCTTGCGCGTCTATTTCGACGCGTTCCCGAGCGTGGGCGGAGCCTCTGAGGGGCAGCCGTTCGATGGCCTCGCGTTCAACCCCAACGTTGGGGCGCTTGGCACGCGCGTGACGCCAACGGGGAACGTCCAGTTCCGAGCGTTGCTCGGCGTGTGGAAGGACTGCAACAAGGACGGCTACGTGGGGAACGGCCTCTCGGCGCTCCAGACGTACCGTGCCGAGCTCCTCCTTGACACAAGCGTGTGCCCGAGGGGCCCTCTTTTCAATGATGGCCAGTGGGTGGACGAGTACCTGGCACTTGGCATGGTCGATCCGTGCGAGCGACAGGACGCGACGTACCGCCAGGACCACTGCCCCACGAGTCACGCAGGCTTGACGCTCTCCCCGCCCGGCTCGACCCCAGCGTTCAACAAGAACCCCACGGACCTCTACGGCGTGGACGTGCACGTGTGGGGGGACGAGGGCGCGCCTGGCGACGTGCCCGCGGTCCACTGCGCGCTGCGGCCGCTCCCGCGCGGCACGACGGCGAGCACGGGGATGCTCCTCGCGGACGCGGATTGCCGGACTGGCAGCACGATCGCGAGCTCGGTGAGCACGCTTGCCGCGCAGGTCGATCCTTCGAACTCACTGCAGATCCCAAGCCGCCTGGACCAGCACTTCCCCATCACGGCCTTTGGCGACCCCTCCACTGGCCGCGCTGGCGTCCTCCAGCGCGACTCGGGGACCAGTTCATACTCACTGTGGGACTGCTCCGCGCCCAAGGGAGGCGCGAACGTCAATGACCCCACGGGCGGCACGCTCTCGGATGTTCCCATCCAGGATCCCACGGGCGGCACGCTCACGGGTTCTAAGCCAGTGCCAGTATTGGGCACACGGACCTTCTTCGAGGAGGACCCCCACGACCCAGACGCGCCTGGCACCATGCATGCGCGCTTCGCGGACGCCCAGGGCACGGTCGCCGCCCTGCCAGCGCTCGCCCCCCGCGTTGGTGACCCGACCAGCTCGTCGTGGGACGCTTCGGACGCGACGCTCGACGGCGTTCGTGGCCCGCCGTTCTTCGTGGGCGGAGATTGCGACGCGGCCACCAAGAGCACGCTCCACGACGAGTATCCTGGCACGCTCATCGAATCAGACGTGCCTGCGGGATCGCTCGTGAAGACGTCCACTGACTTCACGTTCGTGTTCTATGATGGCTACCGCGGCTTTGACCCGCGCGTGGACGATGCGCTCAACACGCACTCGTTCCCATCCGACTTGGGCGTCGCGTACTCGCGCAACATGTACGGGGGCCCCATGTGGAGCACGACTGGGGCCCAGGTCACCGAGCCACAGCTCATTGACCGCTCGACCGCACGCCCCGAGGGCCCTCGCTACTTCACGTTCTACGCGATGATCTCGTCCACCGACATCTCGGACTTGGGCCTCCTCTTGCCCAAGACAAGCTTGGGCACTTATGGTCAAGAGAACTGTGGGACCTCAGCGAACGGCATCCATGGCGGTTGGGACTGCGACTCGACCCATTGGTGGAGGGACGCGTTCGGGCACGACACGAGGCCGCGGTACGCGGAGGGGCTTCCCATCGGTCAAGTCGTTGGCGCCCCGTACTTCCTGCGCGACGTGGACTGCTATGACGGCCAGCTTGCGCCTGGCGTCTCGCAGACGGGCGTGCTCGCTGGCCGTTCGTGCGTGTGAGAAAGAAGAAGGATAGATACTGGCCGCTTACGCGGCCTTCGCCTTGAATTCCGTGTATCCACAGTTGCCGCACGCGACGCGGTCCTTGTGCTCCGCGAGGAACACGCCTGGGCCGCACTTGGGGCAAGCTTTGCGCTTGCGCACGATCGTGTTGCCTTTGACCTCATAGAGGCCCCGCTTGCCTGCCGGGCCCTTCGCCTTCGCGCCGCCCTTGGCTCCGCCCTTGGGTGCGCCCTTGGGCGCTTCCTTTTCTTTTGCCATGTTGTTTTCACCTCAATGTTGACCTACTTGCGGGCCTTCGGAGCGGCCTTCTTGGTGGCTGCTGGGGCGACGACCTTCGCGACCTTCTTGGGCTTCAGTTCCTCGAGCTTGTTGCGCTTGAGCATGAAGTGCGGCTCGTTCTTGGCGAGTTGCTCGGGCGTGTCGTAGATGCGGGCGTATCCCTTCGTCGCACCCTTGCCGAACGCACTCCTCATGCTGTCCACGACGACGTTGCCCTTCTTGCTGTTGAGCTGCGCCGCCAACTTTTCGCGCACTTGGTCGCGGGTGGGCGTCTTCTCGTTCGCGTGCTGAACGACGAAACGCACTTCCCAGCGGGCCAGGAGCGGGTTCTGCTTCTTCTCGCTGATCTCGATATCCATCATTTCACTTCCATTTGGTTGAGAATGTCTTGTGCTCGCTTTCGGACGACAGCGTCCACGACGACGATGACGACGCCGCGGTTGGGCTGACCGTAGCACACGGCCGTTCCATCCGGCGCGATGATCATGGCGGGGAGCGCGGCGAGGTCCTCCTCGCCCTTCACGTTGATGACGGTGACGCCCTTCCCCTTGATGGCCGTGTCCATCGCACTTACGAGCTGTTGAGTGATAGCAGCGGCCGGGTTGTACACTTCGACGCGTTTCACGCCGTGCGTGGGCAGGCCTTGGAGCGCGTTCTCCACGACCGCGCCGCGCTTGGTCACGCCGTCGATGACCATGAGCTTGGGAACGATGCCGCCGTCAAGGAAGGTCTGCGTGACGACGTCGCCGATCGCGATCACGAGTCGTCCCGCGACCTTGCGCCTGGCCTCGCCCGTATCGTGGATGGGCCCGAAGGGGGCCGCGAGGGCGGGGCGGAGCGAGTCTGGTAGTTTGTACATCATAGCATGCTGGGCTCCTTCTGGGCGGTCTTCTCGGCCGGGCACGTCAACGAAGACAGCGGAGGATCGAGAGTCTGGTTCTTCGACATCACCTGACTTTGAGCGCGTACTTTCCGGCCGAGTCGATCTGCATCTTCTTTGCTATCACGCTGTGTGCGACGTCGGTGACGACGACGAAGCCGCTCCAGTCCTTGGAGAGGTTCGCGCCGTGGCACGCGGGGCACTTCTCGGCGTTCTCGCTGATGAGGTGGCAGTCGCGGCAAGCCCTCGTCATGCCTCACTCCCTCCTGGGGCTGCGGGGCGGGCCACGGGGACCGCGGGGCGGCGCGCGCACTGGCCGCTGGCCCTCGGGCAGGCGGTCCTCCTCGAGCCACTCCATCTTGCCCAAGCCAGGCTGGCGCATGGTGAGGCCGATCTTGGACTCGCGGGGCGAGAGCTCATTGAGCGATACCGTGACGAGACGCGCACGGACCTTGTCGCCAAGGCCCAGGAAACGGCCCGTCTCCTTGCCCGTGAGGCGCTCGTTGCCGAGGTCCACGTTGAGGTAGTCGTTCATGATCTGCGACATGTGCAGCAGACCATCGAGGGGACCAAAGCGCACGAAGGCGCCGAACTCGACGACCTCGCACACGGTTCCCTCGACGACCTCACCCACCTCCGGCTTGAAGGTCAAGGCGTTGAATTTCACGCGTTGGTACACAGCGCCATCGCCGTGGATGACGCGGCCCTCGCCGAGGCGTTTGATGTCCGTGGCGAGCACGGTGAAGCCGTGCTTCTTGTTGAGGCGCCCCTCGAAGGAGCGGTGCACGAGCCCTTGGGCTACCGCATCTTGGTCCTCGCCGAGCTCGTTTGGCGGG
>JBAZZN010000136.1:0-7345 GCA_041658815.1 Thermoplasmatota archaeon | reverse complement strand
CGTGACGGATGGCAAGGTGTCACTGGAGGTCGCTTACACGCAGCTACAACGCGCCGAGGCACTCCGCAGCACGCTCCTTGCTGCCACGGGGCATGTCAATGGGCTGGGCCTCATCGGGCTGGACGCTCGGGCCTCCGGCCTGCGCGAGTATGAGCTTGGTCACTTGCTCTACGGGGAGGTCACGTTGTTCAGTTGGCCCAGCAAGCCACCAGAGCCCATGGACCGCCGCGTGCACGAGGCCGTCGAGAAGGGGTGGTCGCGCACGCTGAAGACGCATAACCTCCTGCCCGGCCGCGGCCTCGTCGTGCTGGACGAGCACGGCGGCCTATTGCTCACGGAGCCAGCGCTCAGAGCATTGCCCGGGATCCTCGTGCTCCTCCGTGGCGGTAGCACGCAACTGTGGTGGAACCCGTTCTGCGAGACCCTCGACCCGGAGATGGAGCACTACCTCGCGTGGGGCGCGGGGACGGGCAGCGCCAGCGAGTGGCGGGAGATCCTCAGGTATGAGGGGGAGCCTGATGACTGAGTCGCATCAACCTTTTTCCGGCGCAGCATGATGCGTGCGGCATCCATGACCGCACCTCGGCGTTTGACGAAGGAAGAGGTCCTCGAGTACCATAGCCGCGAGCCCCGCGGCAAGATCGCCGTCGTGCCAACGAAACCGACGTCCACCCAACGCGACCTCTCCATCGCGTACACGCCGGGCGTCGCTATCC
The DNA here is from genome assembly GCA_041658815.1 of Thermoplasmatota archaeon. GTDB lineage: Archaea > Thermoplasmatota > SW-10-69-26 > JACQPN01 > JAJPHT01 > JAJPHT01. The sequence goes on along the minus strand of JBAZZN010000136.1, from coordinate 6,629 downwards.
CGTGCTTGGAGATCGCCGCCGACGAGGACCTAGCGTACCGATACACGGCCAAGGGGAACCTCGTCGGCGTCATCAGCAATGGGACGGCGGTCCTGGGCTTGGGCAACATCGGGGCGGTCGCCGGGAAGCCCGTGATGGAGGGCAAGGGCGTGCTCATGAAGAAGTTCGCCGACATCGACGTCTTCGACATCGAGGTCAAGACGCAGGACCCAGACGAGTTCATCACTGTCGTCAAGAACCTCACGCCGACCTTTGGCGCCATCAACCTGGAGGACATCAAGGCCCCAGAGTGCTTCTACATCGAGGAGAAGCTCAAGGAGATCTGCGAGATCCCCATCTTCCACGATGACCAGCATGGGACCGCCATCATCAGTGGCGCGGGGCTCATGAATGCGTGCGAGCTGCAAGGGAAGAAGCTCTCCCGCGTGAAGATAGTCGTGGCCGGCGGCGGCGCGGCGGCCATCTCGTGCGCCAAGTTCTACGTGGAACTGGGCGCAGACATCAAGAACATCACGATGGTGGACTCGAAGGGCATCATCTTCAAGGGCCGCAAGGAAGGCATGAACCCGTACAAGGAACTCTTCGCGCACCCAGACGACGGGCGCCGCACCATCGGGGACGCGCTCAAGGGCGCCGACATCGTCGTCGGCCTCTCCGTGAAGGGCCTCATCACGGGGGAAATGCTGAAGGGAATGGCCCAGAAGCCCATCGTCTTCGCGATGGCCAACCCCGACCCCGAGATCACGTACGAAGAAGCGAAGGCGGCTCGCCCCGACGCGATCGTCGGCACGGGCCGCAGCGACTACCCCAACCAGGTCAACAACGTGCTGGGGTACCCGTATATCTTCCGCGGCGCGCTCGACGTGCGAGCAAAAGCCATCAACGAGGCGATGAAGGTCGCTGCCGCGCATGCGCTCGCCCACCTGGCCAAGCAGGACGTGCCAGACGAGGTACTCCGAGCGTACGGCGGAGAGTCCATCGCGTTTGGCCCCGAGTACATCATCCCCAAGCCCTTCGACCCCCGCGTCCTGCTCCACGTCGCGCCCGCCGTCGCGAAGGCCGCGATGGACTCGGGCGTCGCGCGCAACACCATCGACGTCGAGAAGTACGCCGAGGAACTCGAGGCTCGCCTGGGCAAGGACCGCGAGATGATGCGCATCGTCATCAACAAGGCAAAGCGCGCGCCAAAACGCGTCGTCTTTCCCGAGGGCAACGACGAGAAGATCCTGCGCGCCGCACAGATCCTCAGCGACGAAGGCATCGCGCTGCCCATCCTCTTGGGCAACGTGAACGATATCCACAAGCACATGGACGCGCTCCGCCTCGACTTCCCCGCTGACGTCATCGACCCGCGCGATAGCAAACGACAGGAGGCCTATGCCCAAGAGTTGACGCACGTGCGCCAACGGAAGGGCGTGACGGCGTCCGAAGCGCTCACCACGATGCTGCGCGACCGAAACGCGTTCGGCGCGATGATGGTGCGCCTTGGCGACGCGGACGCACTCGTGAGCGGCATCGCGTCGCACTACCCTGACGCCTTGCGGCCCGCGCTCCAGATCATCGGCCTCAAGAAGGGCACGCACAAGGCCGTGGGCCTCTACATGATGACGCTCAAGAACAAGGTGCTCTTCCTGGCCGACGCGACCGTGAACATCGACCCGACCGCGGAGGACCTCGCCGAGATCGCCATCCAGGCCGCCAAGGTCGCGCGCCAGTTCGACGTGGAGCCGCGCGTCGCCATGCTGTCGTTCTCGAACTTCGGCAGCGCGCGCCACCCCTTCGCTGACAAGGTCGCCCGCGCGACGGAACTCGTGAAGCAGCGCGCGCCAGACCTCGTCGTTGACGGCGAGATGCAGGCGGACACTGCCGTCGTGGCCGAGTTGCTCGCGGAGTACCCCTTCAGCAAGCTCAAGGAGCCAGCCAACGTGCTCGTCTTCCCTGACCTCCAGAGCGCGAACATCGCCTACAAGCTGCTCCAGCGCTTGAGCGAAGCCGAGATGACGGGCCCCATCCTCGAGGGCGTCGCGAAGCCCGTGCACATCATGCAGCGCGGCGACGAAGTGCGCGACGTCGTGAACATGGCCGCGATAGCGGTGCTCGAAGCGCAGACGGAAGAGGACCTGAAGAAAGGACCCGTGCGACCAGCGAGGCCGAGACTCGCGATCGACAGCGGGTGACAAAAGCGGGGTCTGGGGGGTTTACCCCCAGAGTCGGTGCGACGCGCGCCCGGCGTCGCCTACACGGACGTGTCGGCGCTCCGCGAACCGGTTTCCTGCGGGAAACCAGTTCGCTGCGGCGCCGTCACGTCCTATCGCGAAGGACCGCGCGCCTCCTGGCGCGCTCGCGCCTGATGGCGCGTCCTCCGCGATCCGGACGCGTCCTGATGGACGCGTCCTCTCGCGGCACGACACATGTCATTCAAGCAGTCGTGCCGCGACACGGACGAATCCGCATGGAAGGAACTGGTTTCCAGCGCTGCGATTGCTCGGAACCCGTTCGTCGTTCATGAGACATCGCGTGTCCACGCCGAGAGGATCGGTTTCGGGCGCTCAACACCATGCGTGGCGACGGCACCGAAAGGTCCCGCGCTGGAATGCGCCGAAGGACACCGTAGGTAGCTTCTGCGGCAAGGTCCGCGGAAACAGTTTCTCAAGGGTCGCGCTGCGCCGGGTCCGGTGCGTCACGCGCCAAGAGACTCATAGCCGAGGGGGGCGGTCCCCGTTATCAGGTATCTTCTCGGGCGAGGAATTCGGCCACCGTCAAGATCGGGCGGCCTTCGAACTCTTTGAGGTCGAGAAGGTGCTTGTCTCCGGAGACGATGAAGTCCGCGTGGCCATCGTGCGCCACGTGGAGGACAGCATCATCATCCGGATCGTCGTGGACGACTCGGAAAGTCGATCGGGGTTCAATGATCTCGGCGGTCTCAGCGAGCGCTGTGAGCGCGCGACGGACTTCCTCCGCGCCCATCTTGAACTTCGGCCGTTGGAGGACTTCGGCGAACTCGCCCAGGATGAAGGGCGACGTCACGAGAGTCACGTCGCCCGCGATGCACCGCTGGAGGAACACGCGGGGCTTCCCTGCGGCAATGACGGCGCTCACGAGGATGTTCGTGTCAGCGACGACGCGAACCATTCGTCAGCGCCCTTTCGTGTCCTTCCGGCGGTTCTTCCTGGCGGCCTGAACTTCCACCGCGACGTCCTCTTCCGCGATAGGGGTTCCTTTGCGGTCGGCCGCCGCGAGGATCTCTTCCCACTCTTTTCGGACGTCAGGAAGAGCGAGCTTCTTGAGCACGATGAGGTCCCCACTCCCGAAGACGACGAAGCGCGTCCGCGGCAGCACACCCATCTGGTCCCTGAGACTCTTCGGGATGACCACCTGGCCCTTCTCGCCCATCGTCGTGATCTCGGGTTCGGCTTCCATACATCCTACTGGTAGGATTTACATACACAAGGCGTTTGCGGTGACTATCTCGACCGAGCAAGGGTGGCCTGAAACGGTGGCGCGCGGCACCACGACGTGGAAAACTGATCCGGACGTGTCGGCGCTCCGCGAATCGGTTTCCTGCGGGAAACCAGTTCGCTGCGGCGCCGCCACGTCCTATCGCGGCGAGCGCCGCCGTCCAGTGACTCCCCAACCGTGCGTCACCCTTCCAGCTTGCGCACTTCGTCCCCAATCGCATCGAACACCGCGATCGGATCCTTGAACGCGCCGTCCGGCATGCGCGCGATCTCTTCAAGCGCGCTTGGGTCAGCGCCGTTCCGGCGTGCGATCCGATCGACATCCTGCCTCGTGGCGGGGTAGCGTAACCCCTTCATGTACCGCGCGACGTTGACGACCGCGCCTGCGGCGATGACGTTCGTGGAAGGCTCCTTCTCGATCATGGCAGTGATGTCGATAGCCATGGGGTTAACGGTTTGTCGCCGGGTCATCGCTATTCCTTCACGCGCCGCAGTTGACCGCGCCTCGCGATGAAGAACGGCAGCAGCGCGACCGCGAGCATCACGAGCGTGAATGAAGCGCGAAGCACCCGCGGCTGATTGTTGGGGAAGAACAGGATGACGCCGACCGTCACGAGCGCGACTCCGGCCATGACGAGCGCGAGGATGGTCGCCTTGCCGCGCGACTTGGGGTACGCGACGTTGCTCATCATGAGGAAAGCGAGCACGACGATGATGGGGAGCGCCCAGGTGACGGGTATCCCCGCGAGGATAAGGAGCGCGATGGCGACGGCGCACCATGGCGTGGGTAGGCCTTGGAACGTGACCGTGCTGCTCTCGGTGGGGTTGCTGTTGAAGCGCGCGAGGCGCAACATGCCCATGATGAGGACGAGCCCCGCAGCGATGAGCGCGGGGTACGCGTTCTGGTCCGCGCCGTACTTGGCGAACACCATGAACGCGGGCGCGACGACGAAGGAGATGGTGTCACTGAGCGTGTCCAGGTCCCCGCCCAAGCGCGAGCCGCCGAACTTGCGAGCGACGATGCCGTCCAGCGCGTCCGCGATCATGCCGATGACGAGGAGCACGCTTGCGAAGAGGAAGCGGTCGTCCGTCGCGAGGCCGGGGAAGAGCTGGCCCAGGCGCGGCACGTCCGCGGGCTGGATGACGCCCGTCACGGTCGCGATGGCAAGGAAACCCATCATGCCGTTCGTCAGCGTGAAGACGTCGGCGGGTGATATCACGCTGCGGATGCGGGGCAAGCGCGGGATGCGTCCACGGATCGCGTGCCCGAAGCGCCTCGCGCGAGGGTGGATGGGCACGCGCAGTTCCGAGAGGCGGGGGAGTCGCACTCGCCGCGCGCCCTCGCGCCAACGCTCGCGTTCGCCCTTGTCCGGGGGTGCTTCAGGTCTTGGCAAGCGTGGTCACTCCTGCGACCATCCCTTGACCCACTTTCACGGCGGGCTCCATGCCTGGGGGCAAGTACACGTCCACGCGTGAGCCCAAGCGGATGATGCCGATGCGGTCACCCTTCTTGATCGTCGCTCCGGCACCCAAGTATGGCACGATGCGGCGCGCGACGGCGCCCGCGATCTGCACGACCTCCAGCTCGCCGATTGCGGTGTGGAAGAGCCAGACGACGCGCTCGTTCTGGTCGCTTTCCTTGTCGAAGGCGGGCACGAAGCCGCCCCTCACGTGCTTGACTGAGATGACGGTGCCGTCGAGCGGCGCTCGGTTCACGTGCACGTTCAACGGGTTCATGAACGTGGCCACGCGGATGCGTCCGTCCTCCCACTCGTCGATGGACTGCACGACGCCGTCCGCGGGCGCGACGAGCCCCGCGCCTGGTGAGCGCTCGGGGTCACGGAAGAAGTTCAGCATCAGCAGCGCCAGGACGAGGGCGGGCGCGAAGGGCAGCCACCACCATGGCGAGCGGGTGAAGGCGAGGATGGCGAGGACTATGGTGAGGAGCCACGTGACCCAAAACCATGGCGAGGTTCCTTTGGCGAGGAGGCCCATCTAGGGCGGGGAGCGGTCCTCTGCGAATAAGCATTGCTTGAAGGCGCAGCCATTGGCGCAGCGACCTGAACGGGACCACTACGCTTCTTGCGGCGCACCGGCGATATCATTCGTCTTCGGCGGTGGCTCCTTGAAGAAGCCGGGCGCGCGGCGCTTGCGCAGGTCGAAGAGGTCAAGGATGTTCGAGTGCAACTCCGGCAGCAGCGTGAAGACGGCCAACGCGATGAGGACGAGCGCGAGGAGTGAGCCGATCTTCCCGACCCACGAGTGCATCCACTCGAACGGATCGATGCCGAATGGGCCCCACGCGAGGTCCTTGTACCCATAGATGATGCCGGCATTGCGGAAGAGGTTGAGCAAGTAGATGGTGGGCACGGTCACGAGGTACGCCCATGCTTTGCGCCTGTTGGAGGCGATGAGGCAAGCGATGGCGCCCACGAAGATCATCATGCTCTGGATGGCCGTGCACGCGAGCACCACGGTGACGGCGTAATCGCCGCCAGGCAGGAAGATGTGGGCGTCGCCGGCCGCGTCCTGCACGACGTGCGCGCGCTGGACCGCGTGGAAGAAGAGCGTGTTGTAGAGCCACGCGCTCTGGAGCGCGGTCTGGTGGATGATCCACTTCGTGACGACGGGGATCTCGTAGATGACGAAGTACGTGGCCGCGCTTATCGCGCTTGCCCCAGCGAACCACCGGAGCGCGCGCGGGTCCTCGCCCCAATCGTAGGAGCGCATCTCATGCCACGCGACCCAGAAGAGGAACACGGGGCCAAGAAGCGTGAACCACCCGTTGATGGGGTCTGGTTCCGTCGTGTGCGTGGGCCAGAAGAACTCGGGCGCCTGGAATGGCCAGTAAAGGCCAAAGAGGACCCAGCCCGCCGCGCGGTAAAGATTGCTGCGGGGACCACGGGTGAGGAAGCCGACGGCAAGGAGGCCTATCCCCGCGAAGACCATGGCGAGGAGGAATGGCTGCCACGCCGAGAAGTCCAACGGCATCCTGTCTTTCGTGGAGACCGCCCCCGACTTAAGGCTTTGCGGCGCTACGGCCCCGGGGCGCAAAGTTCCTCCTGCAACGTGAGGCGCGGATCCCGACTCCTGCGGCAGCTTCGTCCACGCCAAGAATCCAATAAGCCAAGAAGCCAAGGCGTCGAGCGAGCCCGCAGTCAGATTGGATTC
>JBAZZN010000135.1:0-7377 GCA_041658815.1 Thermoplasmatota archaeon | reverse complement strand
CGTGCGCTCGCTCTTGCCAAGGAGCACGGGGCGAGCATCACTCTGGTGCATGCGATCGATCCTGATATGTGGCGGTTGGCCGTGCGCGCGACGCCACGCAACGAGTTTCCAGACGACGAGGCGCTGCTGCGAGGCACCTACAGCGACATGCTTGCTCAGTTCAACAAGGAGCACTTGGAAGGACTGGCCAAGGAGCACTTGACGCACGGGAGCCCAACGAAGGCGATCGCGGACCACGCGCGCCTCCACCACGCTGACCTCATCGTAGTGGGAACGCACGGCACGCACGGCATCGAGCGGATGCTCCTGGGCGCGCACGCGGAGGCCATCATCGAGCACGCACCTTGCTCGGTGCTAGTCGTACGCTGAGGCGGCTGGCGAACGCGTTCGGCGCGACACCCAAGCCGGCAAGCCGCCTATGCCAACCGGGTGACATCAGATGAAGATCGACCCTAAGCGCCAAGAAGCCGAGCTTTACCGCGCGCCGCGCGACCACGCGGTCACGGTTGATGTCCCTGACGAACCTTTCCTCAGCATCGACGGCCACGGCTCGCCCTACGACCCCGGCTTCCAGGGTGCCATCCGCGCGCTCTACAGCGTCGCCTTCACGATCAAGGCCCTACTCAAGAAGAAGACGCAGGAGGACCATGTCGTCATGCCGCTGGAAGCGTTGTGGTGGTGGGGGGAGGACGGCAAGTTCGACGTCAAGAAGGAGAAGGAATGGCGCTGGCGCCTCATGATCCGCCAGCCCTTGACCGCGACGAGCGACCTCGTCGCGCAAGCTATCCAAACAGCGAAGAAGAAGCACCCGGAACTTGCGGTCCAACTCGTGGAACTGCGCAACTACCACGAAGGCGCGAGCATGCAGATCCTGCACGTTGGTCCCTACAAGGAGGAGGCGACGACGCTGCACCGGCTTCACGAGGAGATCGAGAAGGCGGGGTTCGAATCGTGGGGGCCCCACCACGAGATCTACCTGGGCGACCCGCGCCGCGCGAAGCCCGAGAAGCTCCGCACGCTCCTGCGCGAACCCGTTCGTCCACTCGTTGGGCTGCGTGACTGATCCAAGGTCCAGTCGCCGTGCCCCCGGAGAGAAACCTCAAGGGGGGCGCGCGGCTTCGTGGCCGGCGAATGACGAGAAGCGGTGACCTCCTCTCTAGACTCGAGGACTTCCGGTTCCTGCCCGCCTTCGTCGCAGTGAGCATGGTCATCGGGATCGCTATCGGGAAGTGGCTCCATATCTCCGACTTCCCCCTCACGCCACCCATCGATGCCATCAGCGCCATTTGGGGCGGCCGGTTCGTCCTGGACGCACCCCACCTCCTTTCGCTAGGGGTGCCACTAGGCCTCTTCGCCATGATGTACCCCGCCATGACGAACGTTCGGCTCGACGAGGCGGGACGCGCTTTCCGCTCGCCACGACAACTGGGCGTCGTCGTCGCGTTCAACTACCTCGTCGCGCCCTTCCTCATGCTCCTGCTCGCGGACCTCTTCGTCAGCGACCCCGATCTCAGGACGGGCCTCGTGCTCTATGGTCTCGCGCCGTGTATCGCGATGGTCATCGTCTTCACTTACCTCGCCAAAGGAAACACGCCGATGGCGCTCGCCTTCGTCGCTATCAACTCGGTGATTCAGATGGTCCTCATCCCAGTGTATGCGCGCCTCCTCATCGGGGACGTCGCGTTCGACGTGTGGGTGGTCGCCCAGAGCGTGGTCCTTTACCTTGGACTCCCGCTGGCCGCCGGGCTCGCGACGCGCCAACTCGTGCTCCGGCGGGGAGGCGAAGAAGCGATGGAGCGGCTGAAGCCAACGCTCAGCGCGCTCTCCATCATGGGCCTGCTCTTCACGCTCATCGTCATGTTCTCCCTCAAAGGCGACCTCATCCTCGAACGCCCCATGGTCGTCGTGCAGATGGCTGTCCCGATGACGCTCTTCTTCGCCACGATGTTCTTCGCAGCGTACCTCGTCGGCTCGCGCCTCGGGTTCGGATACGAGGACGCAGTGGCCGTCGCGTTCAACTCCACCGGGCGCGACTTCGAGATCGCCATCGCCATCGCCATCACGGCCTTCTCGTCCACTGTCGCACTCGCCACCGTGGTTGGCCCCCTCATCGAGGTCCCCGTCATGCTCACCCTCGTCTGGGGCGCCCAGCGCCTCAAGAGCCGGCTCTTCCCTGCTGTGTCGGGGGTCGCGCGCCCCGAAGCCCTAAAGTGACGCGGCCGCGGTCGGGGCCGGCGTGGCGATGACGGAACTCGCGGGCATCCTGCTCAAGCTAGTCGTGCTCCTTGTGGGTGCGAAGCTCGCCGGAGAGCTGGCCGAGCGCCTGCGGCAGCCCGCGGTCTTGGGTGAGTTGCTCGCGGGCATCCTGCTTGGGCCCACGCTCTTTGGGTTCATGGACTTCAGCGTGCCCGGCACGACGACGACGGTGCTCCGCTTCGTGGCAGAGCTTGGCGCCATCCTGCTCCTCTTCGAGATCGGCCTCGAGACTCGTCTCAAGGAGATGATGGCCGTGGGTGCGAGCAGCCTGCTCGTCGCGCTCCTTGGCATCGTGGGCTCCTTCGTCGCTGGCTTTGGCATCTCTTGGCTGATGGGCGCGCTAGGCTTCTGGGCGAATGGCACCATCTTCCATGTGTTCATCGGCGCGACGTTCACGGCCACGAGCGTCGGCATCACGGCGCGGGTGCTGAGCGACTTGGGCAAGCTCGCCACGCCAGAAGCTCGGATCATCCTTGGGGCTGCCGTGCTCGACGACGTTGGTGGGCTTCTCATCCTCGCCGTCGTGGCGTCGCTCGCCACTGGCACTCTTGATGTAATGGGTGTAGTCACGAAGGGCACCATCGCGCTGGCCTTCCTTGCCGTCGCAGTGCTCGTCGGCATCCGGCTCATGCCGCCAGTGATGGACCTCATTGGTCGTGCGCGCGTGCGTGGCGTCGTGGTCGCGTCTGGCATCTCCTTCGCACTGCTCCTCGCCTTCATCGCCGAGGAAGTCGGCCTCGCCGCGATCGTGGGCGCTTTCACGGCTGGAATCGTGCTCGCGACGACGCGCCAGGACGCGGTCCTCGCGGAGCGTGTCAAGCCCATTGGTGACATCTTCGTCCCGTTCTTCTTCGTTTACGTGGGACTCCAGGTGGACCTGCGTGGGTTGGGCAACGATTGGCAACGTCTCGCGCTGGCGGTGGGCATCCTCACCATCGCCGCCATCGCTGGCAAGCTCGTGGCGGGCTTTGGGGTGATCGAGCGCGGCTTGGACCGATATGGCGTGGGCGTCGGGATGGTGCCACGCGGCGAGGTCGGCCTCATCTTCGCGCTCGTGGGCCTCACGACGATGGTCGATGGTGAACCGCTCTTGGAAGCTTGGGAGTACGCGGCTGTCCTTCTCGTCGTGGCCATCACCACCTTCATCACGCCAGTGTGGCTCAAACGCGTGCTCTCACGCGACCGGAAGGCGCCAGGCGAGTGATGTTCTCAGCGCCGTTTCTTGGTCGCAGTGATGGCCGCGCCCTTCGTCAGCGCTTCGACCAGCGCTGCGTTCGCGTCGCCGCCGATGCTGGGCGCGATGTCCAGTGGGTGCGCGCTCGACATGCCAAGCACGATGCGGTCCTCGGCCTTGAGGCCGAAGACGTCTTGGGGCTCGTTCCGGGGCCCCTGCTCGATGCCTTCCCAGTCAAGGACGTCAGAACTGGCCGAGCGGCCAAGCGGTGCGGCTTTGGGGGTCACCATAGGGTCTCAGGACACTCCACGCGGCGACCCTGCTTAGCCCTGCCGACCACGCCATCGGCGACTGCCGAACCACCTTTTAACCCTGATTCACGAAAACGCGGAAAAGATGGCGATGGCTCCACCCAAATAGGGAGGCCGCGCTCGCCCAGCCGTGCAAGAAAAGGGCCGCAGCATGGACGACGTCGTTGGCCGACTCCACGCGGCGCGAGCGAAGGACACGCCGTTCCACTCGGGCCGCATCATGGGCTCAATGTGCACGGCTCCTCACCCGATCGCGGTGGAAGCAGCCCGCGTCTTCCTGGAGACGAACCTTGGCGACCCACAACTGTGCCCTGGCGTGAAGGAACTCGAAGCAGAAGCGCTTCGCTCGTTGGGTGCGCTCATCCAAGCGCCGGCGGGCGCACGCGGCATGTTCCTCACTGGGGGCTCCGAAGCCAATTTCACTGGAGTCATGCTTGCGCACCGCAAGCGCGGAGGCCGCGAGGTCGTGCACGCGGAGAGCGCGCACTTCTCGCTGGACAAGGCATGCACCTACCTGGGCCTTCGCCAGAACGTCGCGCGCGTCACTCCTGACGGGCGCGCCGACGTCGATGATATCAGTGAGCGCATCACGCGCGAGACCTCGTGCGTCGTCGCCGTGGCGGGCACGACGGAGTTGGGCGTCGTGGACCCGATCCCGGAGATCGCCGCCTTGTGCCGCGATCTCGGCGTTCCACTCCACGTCGATGCAGCCTTCGGCGGCTTCGTCATCCCCTTCGCCAAGCGTCTGGGGCTCAGACTTCCCGACTTCGACCTCGCGCTGGATGGCGTGACCACGCTGGGCATCGACCCGCACAAGATGGGCATGGCCACCATTCCATCCGGCGTGCTCTTCGCGCGCAGCGGCGCCGACTTCGACGCCATCAGCATCCCGTCTCCATACGTCAGTGTCGAACGCCAGTCCTCGTTGCAGGGCACGCGCCCGGGTGCCGCACCCGCCGCGACGTGGGCCGTGATGGAGCACCTTGGCATCGAGGGCTACACTCGCATCGTGAAGGAGTGCCTCGACACCACCGCGCACCTCGCCAAGGGGCTGCACGCGGTAGGATTCCCACCGGTTCGAGAGCCCGAGCTGAACATAGTCGCGTTCCGCGTGGACGACCCGCCCGCCGCACGCAAAGCGCTCCGAGAGCGCGGCTTCTTGCTATCGCTCGCGCCACTCTCTGGCGGGCTCAAGGTCGTCATCATGCCCCACGTGACGCGGCAAGCCGTGGACGACCTCCTTGCAGTGCTGCCCACGGTCGCCACGCCCACGACCTGAACCGTTGCGAAGCCTTTTGCCTCCGCCCCGCGTCGCACGCCCCGCGAACACCATGGGCGAACTCCTGCGCAAGTCGCTCGTGGCGTCGCCCGTCGTGGACTTCGGCGGTTACCAGTACTTCGTCCATCCTCTCACGGATGGGTTCGGCGCCATCGAGCCAGCACTCCTTGACGAGGTCGTGGACGAGATCCTAGGACTCGTGGACGTGCTCGGCATCGACCGCATCGTGACCGTGGAAGCCATGGGCATCCCAGTGGCCACCGCGCTGGCGCTCGCCACCGACATCCCTCTCACGGTGATCCGCAAGCGGCGGTACGGCTTGCCCGGCGAGATCGAGGTCGGCCAGAAGACCGGCTACTCCAAAGGCGCGCTGTACCTCAACGGCCTCAAGGAAGGAACGAGGATCTTGCTTGTGGACGACGTCATCAGCACTGGGGGAACGCTCGGGCCGCTTCTTGCCGCGTTCCGCGACGCGAGGATCGACGTTCGCGACATCGTCGTCGTCATCGAGAAGGGCGAGGGCCGCGCGCGCGTCGAGAAGGACTTCGGCGTGCGCGTGAAGACGCTCGCTCGCATCGACGTGCGGGACGGCAAAGTGCGCTTGCTTGGTTGACCCTTGAAGGGTCCACCACGAGCCCTATCGCACCACGCCGGAAAACCGCCGCATTCAAACGCACTGCAAGCCAATCCTTCTTCGTGGCATTCCACCCGGACCTCGCGGTCCAAGCCACAGTCGCGCTTGCGACGGGCCTCGTTTACGTGTTCGTCGCGCGGCTGATCATGAACCGCCACCCATCCACCGACGCGCGCCTCGCGAACAGCATGTTCGCCGTGTGGTGGGGAGCGTTCGGGCTCTTGGAGTTCTCTGTTGGCGCCTATCAAGTGCCTGCGGCATTCGGCTTCCAGGACCTCGCGCTCGTCATCGCACTCCTCAACCTCATCCTCCTCCTTATCGTGGTCGCATTATGGGGCCTCGTGTACTACCTCGTTTACCTCTACACTGGCTCCTCGCGCTCGTTCTGGCCCATCACGATCCTGTACATGATCCTCGCCGCGGCCATGCTCTACTTGGTCGCGTGGATCGAGCCGACCGGATTCAAGGCCGATGGAACGCTCAGCTACACTCGACAGCTCACAGGCTTCCCCTCGATCGCGATCGGTCTCGCGTTCTCCTTGCCCGTCGTGCTTGCCGCACTCGGCTACGGCTCCCTGTACTTCCAAGCCCAAGCGCGCACGCAACGCTTCCGCATCGGCATGGTGGCCGGCTCCTTCCTTGCTTGGTTCAGTTGGTCCGCCTTGAGCGCGCTACTTCAGCTCTCACAAAAGGCCCAAGATGCTGCCGCCGCGGGCAACGGCACGATCCAGAACACACTCATCGTCGTGAACAGCGCGATCAGCATCATCGTGCCCATCCTCATCGTGCTCGCTTACCGCCCACCACGGTGGTTCCAGGACCGTTTCAGGATCGGTTCCGTCCAAGAAGGATGAAGCGCGCGCCTGCAGCCGCAGCTTAGACATTTATAGCGGAGGTCGCCTCGGTTCGAACGATGAGGTACGAGGGCGAAGACCAGAGGCGAGCCACTGGCCCCCTCTTCGAGTCGTACGACATGGACTTGGATGGTGTGGCCGCGCGCATCATAGGCCGTCCCAACACGAGCATCGTGGGTCTCCAATTCCCTGACGGCCTGCGCGACTACGCCACTGAGATCGAGAAGCTCCTCCGCGCCAAGGCGCCAGGCATCGAGTTCGTCATCAGCGGTGACCCCTCATACGGCGCGTGCGACCTCGCTCTCAACCTCAAGCCGCTTGGGGTGGACCTGCTTATCCACTTCGGGCACACCGAAATGCCCAGCATCAACCACATGTTCAACTGGGACGTGATGTACGTCTCGGCACGCCACAAGTTCGACGTCCGCGCGGCCTCCGCGGCTGGCGCCAAGAAGTTGTCAGAACTCACCAACGGCGGCAAGCGCGTCGGCATCGTGACGACGGCCCAGCACGCACACAAACTGCAGGACATGGCCGACGCCATGAAGGCCAACGGATTCGAGGTGTTCGTTGGCCGAGGCGACGACCGCCTCGGCGGTGCGGCCCAGCTCTTGGGCTGCAACTACACTGCGGGCACCTCCATCGAGGAAGACGTCGATGGCTTCGTGTACGTGGGCAGCGGCGACTTCCACCCCATCGCGATAGCATGGGGCACCGAGAAGCCAGTCGTGCTCGCGGACCCTTACACGAACGAGATCCGCACGATAGAGGCGGTCATGGACCAGCTCATGCGGCAACGATTCGCGGCCATCACGCGCGCGAAGGACGCGAAAGCGTTCGGCATCCTCGTGGGCACCCGCGTGGGCCAA
>JBAZZN010000134.1:0-7413 GCA_041658815.1 Thermoplasmatota archaeon | reverse complement strand
TATGCGCGCGTGAAGCCACACCGAGAGCAGACCTCCGATCCCGATGACGACGAGTGCCGCGCCCAAGGCGGTCGCATCGAGGGAGATGAGGGGTTCTGGTTCCGGCGGCACGCCGATGGGCGGGATATTCCAAGATAGCTCGTCGGAGCGGAGAACATCCAACATGATCATGCCCATTCCGGCCGTCGCGACGAGACTCGCAGTGGCATAGAAGACAATGAGCCGCAGCGGCTTCATGTTCGCCACGGCGCGCCCAAGTACCGTAAGTTCGTAGTACACCCACACTTCATCCGATTCGAGACGGCGCAGGAAGCCTTCCCTCGCGAGAAGCTCCATGCTCGAATGGATCGTCGCCTTCGCCACGCCGGTCAAATTGGAGAGCTCGGACAACGTGGCGCGGCGCGGGACCAGCGCTTGAAGGAGTCGTAGCCGCGTGGGCGAGGCGATGGCCTGGAGCTGACTGAACGAGAGGTGAGCCTCACCAGCACGCTCCACAACCCCCGCGCACCGCCGTGCGTTGGCTTTGAGCCCTTCGGCAAACTAGAGGTCATGTGAAGTATCGGTCTCGTTCGGTGGTCCGAACGAGAAGCAAGTCGTCAACTACGTGTTCCGGTCCCGTTCGCACCTCCGAACAAGAAGCGTGACCATTCGCACGCCTGAGGATTGTGACGCTTCGCCTCCGAGCTTGGAGGCAGGTGAATCAAATGATGCGAAACAAGATGCTCAGTGCAGCGATCGTGACCATGGCCTTCGTGGCTCTCGCCGGCGTCGCCGAGGCGGGATCGCGGGGCTACAACCTTCTGCCGGGAGCCTCCGACCAGTTCACGCAGGACGGCTCGAACTTCCAGCTCGTCGAGACTGCCGGGGTGGCCGACATGGAAGTCACGCTGATCAGCGGAAGCACGCACCTGATCAAGGTCACGTGCAGGCTCACATCGCCCGTGAACTGCGTCGGCAGCGTGACGTGGACTTGAGCTATCCTGAGCTCGATTCCCGTCTTCTTTTCTCATTTTACAATATTCTCCTCAGGGAACCACACGTCTGCCCCCCACGCGTACCAGCCGGGGGCTGCTACGTCCCTTGCATTCGCGTTCTGGTGGATCGCGAGTTCGTAGACGCCGGGTGGGAAGCCCGCCGTGCGGTGGACCGCGATCCCGTCCGTGATGATGCCCATGCCTTGGAGATAGACGATCGAGCCGTCGGCGTTCGACAGAACGTCGCCGAGGGGGGTCGTGACTGTGACGTTGCTTGCCCCAAGCGCGCCTGCTGCCGTTGAGAGACTGAAGTAGGGGTGGTGGCGGAATTCAAATTGCGTCCTACGGTCGATGCTCACGTCCGCGCCGCCGAGGCCGCCCGACGGCTGGAGGCAGCACGGATCGCACGACCCGGGCGCTGAGAGGGAGGGGCTCGTGCACGTCGGCGGCGAGCTCGCAACGACATGCGTTCCTCCCTCGAAGTCGTTCATGCCGCGGAAGAACGTTTCAGTGCCAGCGGAAATGGAATCGACTCGGACGGTGGCGGGCGCGGTCAACGTGGCCGTTGCGCGGACCGGACCGCCGGCCGCGGCCATGAGGAAGTACGAGGAGCCGACGGGTAACGCGCCGAACGTGATGCCGTATGAGCCAGCGACGTGGCAGCTCTCGCTCCAGCCCGGCTCAGTGTTTCCGACAGAGATCGGATCGGCCGTGCCCGTCTCCGAGTAGATTTGCATGCCGCCCTGCCCCTTCGCGAAGTTCATCGTCACTGAATTGGTCGACACCGCGTTCGAGGGCGTCCCCTTCAGCACCGCGAAATGCATGATGAAAGGGCACCGCGCCTCCACGAGGCTCACCTGGATGTGAGGCCTCGCGCCTGCCGCGCTCGACTCAAGCTTGACCAACATCCATTGGGGTTCACCCGGCGCGCCGGGCGTAAAGACGGCGAGCCCTCCCGCGTCGGTGGCCGATGCGGGCGTGACGAGCGCGAGTAAAAGAATCGCCGTGGACGCAAGCACGTTTGCAATATGCGGGAAACCGCTCCGACGCGTCGTTCTCGTGAATCTCTCCATAGCCTTCCCGAGGCAGCATGGGTATGACGTACCCATGTAGTTTTTCGTATGCACGGCTTCGTGAGTACAGCGTACATATGTAGGCCATGCCATAGCAAGCTATTGTCGTTGGGTGCGCAGAGCGCCCCTCGGCAAGATCCTTGGTCGGGCCTATGTTTACGAGGCCCTCATGGCGTTGTTAGATGCACATCCGGAGCCAATGACTGTCAAGGCCCTCGCGGAGAAGATGGGCCCCAGCCAGCAGGTTACCGCTGCGAATATGCTCAGCCATCTTGAGAAATGCGGGCTCGTGTCGTCCCGCAAAGTCCCCGGACGCACAAAGCGTGGCTCGCACGCGATTCGCCTGACGCCGCTGGGCGCAGAACTCGCGAATGGCCTCCGTGAGGTCGACGCAGTAGCGAAGCGCGCTTTGCGTGGGTAGAGAAGTCGATTTTACAGGAGCAGCTGGAGTCGAGCGAGGCCGCGGGCGAGCTTCTCGCCGGTAGCTGTCAATGAGATCGCCGTCGCTGACTTCTTGAACGGCCCAGGAACCTTTTTGATTGAGGCGAGGCCGAAGGATGCGAGGTGTTTCGCCATGACTCGCCCTGTACTGGGCTGGTTTGCGCCCATGAGCCGCGCCAGCTTCGCAGCCGAGATTCCAGGCTCGTCTAACAAGGAGACGAGCGCCGAGACAGCATGGGGTTTTGAAAGGGCGGCGCTTAGGCGCTCTGCACGAGTCATACGTGCATGATGTAATCAACGAGCTTTGGCCGCAATATGTACGGCATAACCATGCGCGCTGGCGTGCGCGTGCTAGTTCGCTGAGCGGCCCGGACGCTTGCCGCTACGCAGCGCAAGACGTTCCATAACAAATATCGCGAGCTGCTCCGCGACCGCCTCGTCGAGCGAGAGCGTGAGGTCGTATCCGTCGCCCTGGGTGATGAGGTAGAACTCGGTGCCGTGGTCCTGAAGCGTGAGACCGGGGCGAAGCTCAATGTCAGAAGGTGGGGCCTGCGTTGGCATGGGCGTCGGGTGCGCCAATGTCAGGATGGTATTTCAGATTCACAGCGCGCGGAGCGCGGGATCATCGGAAGGCAGGCGCGCCTGAGGGGTCGGTTTTCGTTCTCGTTCGCAAAGGTGAACGAAAACGAAACAGCCTTTCTTCGCTTGCCTATCCGCGGTGGGCGCTCGTCGCCCGTTGGGAA
Organism: Thermoplasmatota archaeon; assembly: GCA_041658815.1. GTDB lineage: Archaea > Thermoplasmatota > SW-10-69-26 > JACQPN01 > JAJPHT01 > JAJPHT01. The sequence goes on along the minus strand of JBAZZN010000134.1, from coordinate 4,182 downwards.
ACCATGAACCGAATTGGCTTGATCATCAGCGCCCTCACCGTCCTCGCCGCATTCACACCCGCGCCCGCTTCGGCGGAACCCGCCGCGCTCGCGCCTTACCTCGTTGTCGAAGGCATCGCCGCCATGCAAGTCCCCTCCATGCTCGTCACGTGGACGGTGACCCCTATCCAGGAAGGGGATGCGCGGTGGAAGATCACCGTGCACGACGCGGACGGCAGCATCTACGGGGCCCTCCGCCTCCAGAACGAGCTCGTCCCGCCCATCTCACTGAAGCTCGACGCGGCTCCCCTCAACCTCCCGGAAGGCTCGAGCGGTGGGATCGGCATCCTCTCCAACTGCACGACCACCGTGCACAGCTACTCCCTATGCGCTGACATCTCGTACGCCGGCGGCAGCGGCGCTGTATGGAACATGGGCAGCACGAGCGGCCAATCTAGCGGCTACTACTGCTACAACTGCCTCACGATCCAAGGCTGCTACGAGGCCCTGTTCACCTTCTGCGACCGCCAAGTCCTCTTCACCGTCTCCGGCAGCAGCACCGGCGTGGGCGTCTGCTGGACGTGGGGCGCCTGGCGGGACGTCTGGACGAAGGCCATCTACGACGGCGCCAGCGTCACCTCCAACCGCGTCTGGGTCACCGCCACGACGACCTGCTAAGCCGCATCACCCAAGGAGCGTGGATTCATAACCCCCGGCGACAGAACGAGGCGCATGACACGCACGTGGACCGACCTCACGCTCGGCATCGCAGCCGGCGTGCTCCTCGCGACCGTCGCCGGCGGCTTCTTTGTCACCAACGAGCGCGCCGCCTGCTACGCTGCCCAGGTCGAAGCCAGCGCGTGGACCTCAGGCAACACACAACCCTTCCCCGCGGCGATGCTGCCCAACTGCAGCCCGTGGGAGAGCGCCCTCATGATCCTCGCGAGCATCGGAACGGGCGCGCTGGCTGGCGTGATCGGGCTGGGCATCCTGCGGGCGCGAGCGCCGATGCGTCCTGGCGCCGCTTGAGGCAAGACGCCGCAACCTGTGAGGTCGTGTGAGAGTGGGTTCGTGCTCCCCTACCGAACCCTGAAGAACAACGTGCACGCCGCCCACTTTGTGAATCCACGGGACAAGATCGGCGTCACCATCGGCACCGCAATCGGCGTGATCATCCTCGGCACCTACCTCGGAATCAACGTCTCGTGGGTCCCCGCCGCCCTAGGCGCGATCCTCCCCGGACTCTTCTTCGGCGCCATCGCGGCCACGGTCGCCGCCGCGATCACCCGCGAGCTCCCCAAAGCTCTTGCCACGGGCGGCGTCACGTTCGTCATCACGATCATCCTGCGCGTGATCTTCTGGGCCGAGACACACTGAAGTTCCTCGGGCGACTGCCTACAAGCGACTGGACTGCTTAGAATTCGCCTGGTCGACGGGCGCGTTCTGCAGTGACAACGCCGATGATGCTCTTCAGGACCCAGATCGTCCGCCAAATCCTCAGCGCGGCCACAACAAGTGCAGCGAGCAAAACGTACGTAAGGATCTTGAAAGTTCCACCGGGATCACGATCAACGACGAGGGCCGAGAGCGCAAGAAGCGTCGAGGCAGCGAGAATGGTGGTTGTTGAAGTGAGGATCCGCCATAGCGTGGGGTAGTGCGAACTTTCGCGGACGACAGCGAGACGGTCGCTTTGACTGAATCCGATGACAATCGATATCGATGTGATTACAAAGCCGAGGAGCGATCCAGCTATCGAAGCGACCGCCCCATAGACGGCCGCGCGGTTCCCATCTAGCGCGGTGAGGAGGTCTCTCTTATCGATCACGATGGAGAGCATGGCTGCCGCTGCGAGACCAAGGACGAGTTCGAATCCGAGGAAATGGCGACGCCAGACGGCGCGAAATCTCATCCAGACACGTCCAACGCGGCAGCTGCTTCGAGTTCCTCCTTCATCTCATTGTAGGCCTCTTCGATGGCTGCATACGCGGACGCTGAGTCAACGGCTTTACTCCGAGCGTCCGCCTTGAGAATGCTCTTCACGGTGACGAGGTCATCGCTTAGCACATCGACCTTCATGATCTCTCCCGTTCCCGCGGCGACGCCCTTCACCTGGAACCGGTCGACTTCATCGCGGAGGGCGGGCTGTTTCGCCACCCAACGCACCGTCGAGAGAAGTTTCGCTCGTAGACTCCCGTCGCGGGCGTAGGGCGTAGGTCGCAGGATGATCTCGACTGATTGCGCGTCTCCTGCCTTCTGCGCCGCATCGATGGCGTCCGCGAGATTCTCATCCTTAGTGCGGATCGTGCTCGCAAAGCTTGGACGGACCTTCATCTCGAAGACCCGTAGCGTCTTCATGCGCGCCAGTTGGGCCGCGACATCCTGTCTGAGCAAGGGATTGATTCGCAACGGGGGACAGACGCCGGGGGCTTTCTCGGGAAGATATCTTGCAAGGCGAGGCGCGCGCGGCCCGAAGAAGTTGAACTCAGCACCGATAATCCCGTTCGGGAAGCATACAATGTGCGTTTGTTCCGCCAGGCCGGCGCGCCTCGCGAGCTCGAGAGCCGATAGGGTGCCGGCTTCGTCGATCTTTGGTAGCCCCGTTCGGCGGATATTGCTCAACTGCGCGCGCACGCGCGGAGCCGTTCGGTCCACCCAGCAGCATAGGGCGTTCCCATCCTCGTACTCGAGGTACCTGCCTGTGGGCGTAAATGGAAGCTCGGCGACGGCTTCGAATGCGGCACGCCAGGGAATCGGGTGGGGATTACCGGCGGCGTCAGCTCCGGCGTCTGCGCGGAAGAACCCAATCCGGCGCTCGATGGTGTTCGCAGTCTCGCTCTTCCGCTTTCCCTCGGGTCGCCCCTTCGCCATTGGGGCGCGAGCATCCGGCGAGGTAAAAACCGGCGCGACATTCACACGACCTCTAGGCGATTGCGGTGGCTGCGCGGAGAGGCCCTCAGAATCCAGCGGGAATCGTTGTTTATTATAGCAATCTGATGGAAGAGAAGACTCACGGCCTCAACGACAGAGCCCGCCTCTTTTAGATTCGCATCACGCAAAGTCTCCAGTGGAAGAGGGGGTTGTGGAGTCCGGAACTTTGGGAACGGCCCATATAGCTCGACGTAGCTTTCGGCGTGACGTCGGCTCATCCGCCGGCGGTTAGGACCTTCGCGAGCTAATGAGCGACTCAATCGGTCCATTGAAGGGCCTCGCTGCGCGGATCGAAGCACGCCGTGCTGAGTTTGACTCATGTGTCGAATCGCTTTGCGACCCCCTAACGGCTAATGGAATTACTGCAACTTTGCATTTCCACCACGTTAAGTTCAACGACAACGGGCTCCCGATGGTCGAGGAACTCGTGCGGTCGATGGTGCGCCATTTGGTCACGTATGCCCTCCCCGAGGACGAGCGCGCGGTCGGAGGACACCCGGAGGCTACAGAAAATTTCCTGGCCGCACGCGAAGAGCTCCGAACGTACTTGCTGAACGCCGATGGCGGGACAACAACGGGAGAAGCCGGCGAAATCCTCCTCTACCTACTCATAGAGTTGCTTCTTGACGCACCACAACTTGTTAGCAAGATCGGGCTCAAGCCCAACAATAGAACAGAAGTTCCTGGCGTTGACGGAATCCACGCGAGGTTCGATGACACTGCGGATCGCCTTGAAATCTACATGGGCGAGGCCAAGATCCACGCCAACGTTCGGACGGCCATCAAGGAGGCCATCAAGCGAGTGGCCGAGTTAGAACCATCCCGAGCGAAGAATGAGTTGCGCATCGCGACGAAGAACTTCAAATTCGCTGACGCCGTGCTTAAGGCGCACTTGGCAACGTACATCAAGCGAGGAACCACGAACCCAAAAACGCGCATTAACCATGCCGTCTTGATCGGGTTCGACTTCGCGCGATACAAGGCCGAGGCGGCGAACGACTTCGCGACGATCCGAGAAGACATGAGGAAGGCCTATGTCGATTCCGTACCGCATTTGGTAACGACGTTTGAAAAGCACGCCAAGGACGTTCAGATGCCTGAGCTTAGATTCCAACTGTTTTTTCTGCCTTTCCCGTCGGTCGATGATATGCGAGAGATGTTCCGAAAAGCTCTGTGAGGTGAAGCATGCCGAGTCTTGCCGTCCCTCCAGAACTCTACGGGCTCTTTCGGAGGATGTTGCGGGCGCAAGTCGGCCGGCTTCTCCCTGGCTCTGGC
>JBAZZN010000133.1:0-7417 GCA_041658815.1 Thermoplasmatota archaeon | reverse complement strand
GAACGCAACGACTCTCGAAGAAGGCCACTTCGCGGTCACGCTCATGATCCCGCCTACCTCCCTGCTCGGTTCACGCACTCCAAGCGTGACATTCGACGGGGATACGCACTATACACCCGCGACGGTGAGCGGCGCGACGGTGGCGCTACGATCCCGGCCCGCGTTCGCGAACGTTACAACGGACGCGAACTTGGGACGCGCAGAGATCCGTGGCATGCTTCTTGCTTCCGGCGTGCCTGTTGTGGATCCAACGCTTCAAGGCCCGCCCCGCGTGAGTCTGAATGCAGATGGTTTTGTTCGTGAGATCACACCGGCGTCCGACGGCAGCTTCCGCATCGTGATGACGGGCGACGTCGTCGCGCACCCCCGGATCATACGGATCGAACTTACCTCGCAGCGCACCTCCCTTGTTGACCCTGCACGTCACACCATCGACGTCGTGATCGCCGGAGATACGCATCTCACGCTTGAATCGGTGAGAGCCCAACGAGGCGGTTTCGTTGCCCTCGGAGGCTCGCTCCGCGACACCACCGGCGCGCCGCTCTCTGGCGGGACAGTGACGCTCAGCGTCGCTGGGGTCAACATGTCAGCAACCACGAATGCCAGTGGCGCCTTCGTCGCGCGAGCCAACCTCCCAGCTGCAACACCTTTGGGCTCGATGCTCGTGACAGCGGCGTTCGAAGGCTTGGGCTCCATCCATCAGGCGTCGACCGCCACCGCCCAGATCACGATCCTCGCTGCCACCACGATGCGCCTTTCGCGCGGTGTCGTGGATGTCACTGCCCCTGTGTTGGAAGCTTACTTCAGTGACGACACGGCCACCGCACGCACCGGAGAGCCCGTTGATGTGACCATCGACGATCAAGCGCTCGGCACCCTCGTCACTCGCGAGGATGGGGGAGTCACGATACACCTGCCTGTGAGACACCTCACTCGACCCAGCCTGCTCATAGGCGTTCGCATCCACGAAGGTCAACGCCACGCCGCGTTCGAAGACGCCGAGCCGATCTTTCTCAACCAACCCACGACGATCTCCTTCATTGACCCACCCACAGAGCTCGTCCCTGGAGAGGGGGTCACGGTGCGGCTGCGGGTCGTGACGGCGTTGGGCGCCGCCGTCCCCGACGCGGACATCGAGGTCACTCTCGATGAGGTCGCGCAGGCGAGCGCGCGCACAAGAGCGGGGGCTATTGCCTCCGCCGACATCCTCGTTCCAGCGAACGCGACGCTAGGGCCGGCCGTACTCCAGGCGAACTTCGGCGGGCACGACCAGTACCTCTCCTCGACCACCGGCCTTGTGGTCCTGATCCGCGCCATCCCCTCGCTGAGTGCGAGTTATGCGAACAGCGAACTTCGTATCGTGGCGCGCGCCCCTGACGGAACACCGATCCCAGGTGCGCAACTGATCGTCACGACGGGCGACGCCACGCTCCTCGTGGAGGCGGACGCCACCGGCAGCGCGCGTCTCCGACTCTCGGATCCGGATGCCTCACCGCGCGTGCGCTTCGCCGGATCGCCCGAACTGCGCCCGTTCGAAACGACTGCCGCGAGAACCTCTACCCCCGGAGCTGGCTTCATTGGAGCCGAGACAGCCACTTCGTGGTGGCCCATGGCGGTGATCAGCGCCGCCACTATATTGGTCATACTCGTGATGCTCTACGGTCGCTACCGCCGCCGCACGTTGACCGAGGTCGAGCGCGCGCTCGCGCGAGCCGAGAATGCCTTCCTCGCGCGCAATGAGAACGACGCAACTGTCTTTCTCGCTTACCGCGCGCTCGTTGCGGCGCTCGCGCAACGAGGGCTCGCCCACGCTGGCGCGACACCACGGGAGACCCAACTCGTCCTCGCGTCCGCCTTCCCCCTGCCGCCAGGCGACCTGGAGGACGTCATCGAGGCCTTCGAGCGCGCCCGGTACGGCACCGAGGCGCTATCACGCGCAGACGCGGTCCGCGTGTCCGCGGCGCTCGCCCGGCTTCGCGCCATCGTCCACGAGGCTCCTCCATGACGCGCGCGCTCGTCCCGCTTCTGCTGCTCGTCTTGCTCTGCGGCGCGTTCGCTGGACAGGCCGCGTGGCGCTACCGGTCGGCGGACCCGGGCGTCTCTGCTGATTGGTCTGCGACAGAGATCCTTCTCCAGGAAGCAGGTCTCCGGCCCGAACACATCGAGTCGACCCTTCTCGCGATAGGGCGGGGCGGCGCGAGCGGGCTTATTGTCCGCGCGAACGGCGCCGATCTCACGCGGGAGGAGGTCGACGCCGTGAGTGCATTCGCCCAGAACGGGGGGCGGGTCATCGTGCTCGCCGAGACGGCGCTCGCGGCGCGTTTCGGAATGGAAGTAGCTCCCGTGGCGATCCACTCGACAACGGGGGGCGTGCTTCGCGCAGAGGGGGTCGGGGGGCCGCTTCTTCCGGCTGCAAGACCCCTTCTTGGCGCAGGCGATCCGATCCTCTCGACCGAAACGGCGAGCTTCGTTGATGCGGACGGCGACGGTCGGGCAAGCGCCACGGACGTTGCGGGCCCCTTCACAGTGGGTCGCCGGACGCCGGAAGGGGGGGTCATCGTCATCTCGTCCGCCGACCTGCTTGAGCCAGCCTCGCTTGAGGACGCCGCCACACGCGCGTATGCCCGCGACCTGTTCGCGACGCACTTTCCGGCGGGAGCCATCGTCGCCCTCGATGCAACGCGCGCACGCGACGATGCGCCACTGCGGGATGCGATCGTCGCCGCGAGCATCGACGCGTCCCATGTAGCTTGGCTCCGCGTCGTGGTCGTCGCGGTCTCCGCCGCAGCTTCTGGCACCGCGTGGCTCGTGCTGCGGCCAAGCACCGCGCCCATGAAGACAGACGAGCGCGTGCCATTGGCAGAGAGGGGCTCATGAAACACTTGACGAAGCGAGGTGGCGGCCTCCTCGCAGCCGGTACTCTCGGGTTGGCGGCCGGCCTCGCGTTGGGCTCCTGGTCTGCCAGCGCCCTCGGCATCGCCCTCCTCCTCGCGCTCGCCGTCGCGTGGATCGAAGGCGAAGCACCCTCCATCCAGGTCGTGCGCGAGCCGACCTCCGCGATTCTCACGGAGGGGGGCCGAACGCGCGTCGTCCTGCACGTGCAGACCCCACGCAGGCGGCGGGCTCTTATTGAGGAAGAGGTGCCGCCCGGGCTCCACATCGTACAGGGTTTGCCACGGGCCGACGCGACCATTCCGACGAAACTCGAGTACGAGGTCGAGGCACGCACGCCTGGCCGGTGGCGCCTGGGGCCGCTCCGCGTGCGAGTCACCGATCCGCTGAAGCTCGTCGAAGAGACGTGGACGATCTCGGCGAACGAGCGCATCAGTGTCTATCCCCGTCTCGACGCACTACGTGACGTTCCCTTACGATCGCGGCTCTCACTACCCTTGGCCGGTTCCTACTCGACAGGCCAAGCCGGGCTTGGTTCCGACTTCTACGCGCTCCGCGCGTACCAGCAGGGCGACACAATGCGCACCGTGAATTGGCGCGCGTCGGCTCGCACCGGAAAGGGTCTCGTCGTCAACCAGCGCGAGAAGGAGAGCCAAGCAACTGTGACGTTCTTCGTGGACGCGCGTGCCATCGGCCGCGTCGGCACGCCCACCCAGAACGCATGGGTCGAATCCATCCGTGCGTTCGCGGCGCTCGCCGCGCACGCAGCTCGCCGACGTGACCGACCGAGGCTCGTCCTCTATGGGGAACGTGTCCACGGACCGACGTCCGCTCGGTCGGGGGACGCTGCGCTCACAAGCCTGCTGGACCCCTTGCTCGACTTGCCACCAACAGGTTCGATCGGACTGGCAGCGGCGGTGGAACAGGTGGCACCCCTCCTCCGGCCAAAGGCGCCGGTCGTGATCATCAGCGCCCTCCTTGAAGACGAGAGCGTACCCTTCGCGATCACGTCGCTTCGCTCGCTCGAGCAGAACGTCACAGTGATCGCGATCGATCCAAGCCAGCATCTCGCGGCCTCGGGTTCACCGGCGTCGGGGATCGAGCGCACCCTCGCAGAGCGCACACTACGTATCGAGGCGCTACGCGCGCGCGGCGGCCACGTCATCCCTTGGGACCCGAGCGAGCCTCTGGCCATAGCCCTCGCAAGGGAGGCGAGGCCATGAGTGTACTCCAACCCTTGGGCCGCGTCATCCTCGCCGCGACACTGACCACTATCCTGCTGTTCGGCGCGCGAGCGATGGTATTCGCACTCATGCCTTCGCTCGACGCGTCGCAGCCAGCCCCCACGATCCTCCTGGCTGCAATGATCGGCGGAGCCGGCTTCGCGCTCGCCTTGATGCTCAAGGCGGCTGCACGACGCAACGAGAAAACCGGGGGTCAGTAGTTGCTGCCATGTGTGTTTTTCTGTTTTTCTTCACTTCTCTCTTCTCCATGATGCTCCGATGCGCCACGTGGACTCCATAGTTTCTACGGCGTCAAGTTCTTCCTTGGCGCGCTCATGCTACGCCAGATCCGCATGATGCCCGCCGCACCCAGCGAGGAGCCGACAACGACGGAGCCACCTATCACCGAGCCGAAAGAAGTGGTGATCGACGAGCTCGAAGAGTCCGGCATGTTCCGCCTTTACTTCATCCGACATACGCCAGCCGAGGCTCCTGCCGACTTCGAAGGCCCTGACGCGCAACGACCGCTCACGAAGCGCGGACGAAAGAAGTTGCGTGAGGCACGCGAAGGACTCCGTGCGCTCATCGGCGTCCCGGATGCGATCATCACATCCCCGTACGCGCGTTCGCAGGAGACCGCGGAGATCGTCGCGAAGAGTCTCCGGTTCGCCGGCGCCGTCGAACTCAATGACCACCTCGTGCATGGGGGAGATCCCCACATGCTCGCGAGCATCCTCGACGCACACACGGGAGAACGTGACCTCATCCTCGTGGGACATTCGCCGGACCTCGAACGCTGGATCGCTCACCTGACGACAGGGGACGAGGCCAACGTCTTCCTGGAGATGAAGAAGGGGGGTGTCTGTCGGGTGGACGTCCTCACGCACGCACCCGCGCTCAAGGGCGTCCTCCGATGGGCGGTGCCACCCTCGGTGCTCCGGAGTCTATCCTGAAGCTCCGAGATATCAGTCGCTTCCGAGTCCCACGGAGGTCATTGGATCCGTAACCTCTTCAACGGAATCTCGGCAGAGAGAAGCCAAAGCGTCCGCAGCAGTTCTCACCCGCATGGCGCGGTCCGCGTTCCTCGTGGTTTCCCTCCTCCTGACACTCCCACTGCTTCCCCTTGCGCCTGCCCAGAGCAGCGAAGAGGTGGCGCCGGAGGACATCCTCGCCCTTGTTTCCGAGATCGGGTCGGCGTGGAAGCTGGAGACGTCCAACTCCAGCACCGTCGCCATCGCGTCAGGCCTTGCTCGCGCCGAGCCCCAGCGGCTCGTGCTGGACGTAAGTGGGCTACCCGTGTTCTCCTTCGGAGCACGCGTGGACAAGGGGATGCACCTCTCAGTCGTGGTGGACGGCGCTGAGGCCGTGAACGTCGCTGAGGGAACGACGCTCCGTCAGGTCCCCCTGGGAGCTGACGCACGCACACTTGTCTTCGTCGCGGAGAGTGCGGCGTCCGAGGCGCGAGCCGTCCTCACGCTGATCGGTGCGGAAACAGTGGCCCCGCCCGTTATCACATCTCTTCCGTCATACCTGTACGGCTGCGTCCTTCCGGACCTTCAGGTCCTCTTGACGTCCATCGTCCCGCTGGTCGGCGATGCCACCCACGTGATCGTAGATGGAGTACCCGTGAACGTGTCGGTCGAGCAACACCCGACCAAAGGCGGGATTCTCGTGACTATCCGTGGCGAGATCCCGTCGGGAGAAGAAGGAGTCTGGCGCGGACGGCATCTCACGATCACGGTGGAGGATGTGACGGGCAAGGTCTGGACGATCGCCAACCGTCTCCTCTACACGCTCGTCGATCGCGGAATGACCACTGGCCCAACGGACTGGGTCTACGACCTGCGCCCCACCATCACCCTCACAAGCTACGTGTGCCGCCCGTTGGACTTCGCTGAATATCACCTCGAAGTGGACGGCGAGGACGTGACGAAGAGCGTCATGGCCTCCTGGTATACGCTGGCATACCGCTTCCCCGATGAGCTCAAGTTCAACGAGACACACTCGTTTACCTTTAGCGTCGCGCTCGGCGACGGGGCGACCTTGACGCGGTCAGGCACTTTCCGAGAAGGCCTGGACGTGGACGAGTTCGACCTCGCTCCGGGCATCGTGACCTCGCTCATTGCTTCCTCAGGAGCGAGCGTGGAGTTGCCCCAAACGACAGGCGCCACGGTCGCGGTGACCACCCGCACGGATCTTCCGATCGCAGCGGGGACCATCGCCGTCCCGCTGGGAGGCCACGCGCGGGCCGTCTTCGCGCCGCTCGCGCTCGCCTGCAAGGACATCGTGACCGCGACCGTGTGTGACCCCTTCAGCGGGCCCGCGCCAGGATTCATGCCGTGGGGGGTACCGAACGCGGTGCTCGAGGTGACGCCGGAGGGTGAGTCGATGCAGACGCTCGCGGGCGCCGGACAGCTCGCAGAAGCGGCGAGGATGTCCAGACTCAATATGCCACTCGACGCCGCGTTTCCCTCCGCTCTACCTGGTCTCGGCGAGGAGACGTAAAACGCGTCGCTCGATATCATCCCTCACGACGCGAAACGTTGCGATCTCCTTCCCTTTCGGGTCCGGAAGGTCCCAATCGATCATTCGCTTGCCGATGAAGGCTGGGCATGCGTCATCGCCGCAGCCCATCGTGATCACGAGGTCACACTCGCTCCGGACCCACGCCTCGTCGAAACCTTTGCTCGTCTCTTGGCTGATGTCGATCCCTTTCTCGCGCATCACAGACACCGCTTCGGGAAGAAGATAGCCGAGCGGCTTGCTCCCACCACTTCGCGCCTCGACTCGCTCGCCTCCGTAGTGTTTGGCAAAGCCCTGCGCCATGACGCTCCGCGCGCTGTTGCCGACGCAGGCGAACAGGACGCGAAACGGCTTGTTCACGAGCGTGCCTCCTCGGCAGACCCGATGGGTCCCAACGCGCCCAGCGCGTCGCGCATTTTGATGCGCAGCGTCCCGCGACGGAGCCACTCGTAAGCGAGCATACCAAGCGCAGCGCCGACGATGGGAGCCGTCACGTACAGCCAGAGAGCGGCATATTCGCCGGCGAGGAGCGCGGGGCCGAGGCTTCTCGCGGGATTCATGCTCGCGCCGGTGAGAGCGCCGAAGGCGAGCGCGTCGGCGGCGACCGTCAGGCCGATCGCGAGTCCCGCGGCACCGGGCGCCGCGCGGCGGTCGGTGGCGACCCCGACGATGACGAGAGCGAGGAGGAAAGTAGCAAGCGCCTCGACGGCGAACGCCGCCGCGAGCGGGACCGCGGGCAACGTGACCGCTGCGTCGATATCGCCGATGAGCACGCGCAG